>JAYRNY010000832.1:0-6430 GCA_041911975.1 bacterium
CACCAAAAACGAGTGGTGCCGGCTCTTCGACTCGTATAGCCTGGCCGGCTATCTCGGCATCGGTCCCGACAACTGGGACTCCATGCCCGCGCGCGTCGTCCTCATTGAAGTCGAGCAATCGACTGAAGTGAAGGGCGCGTAAGACCGTACCCGCATTCATCACCCATATGGGAGCGCACTTCGTGCGTTCCTTTGCGCGGGCGGGGGAGAGCAGGTCTCTCTCCCGCTTGTCGGGTGAAGAACTACTGGGTTGCGCGCTCCGAAAACCTCTTGCGGAACGTCTCTCGTCAGTCGTTTCGTCGACACTAGATCTCTTTCTTGCTGACGCCACAACTTCGCGCTGAGAATCAACACTCAACCAAGTCGACGCCGGCAAGTCTCGAACGGTACTAACGGTGGTGCCGGGTTTGAAAAAACAGCATCACCATTCTGGATACGAGGCGAAGCGCCGGATTGAAAATCCCGGGCTGCATCGACCTCTGGTTCAAGGAGAAAATCACCATGTTCTGGACTCTCGCCACAATCGTAACGGCACTGCTGGCAGGGCTCTTCGGCTACACACAGGGTGGTCATTCACTGGCACTCGTGTTCACGCTGTTGGGCGCGCTATCAGTGTTCGCTATCCATGACCTGAAGAAACACAAGCACGCGCTTGCTTCGGGCTCTCTGATCGCCGGCCTGGTTGCCGGACACTACCTTGGATTGCCCGCGGCTGCTCTGGCAGCGATTCTGGCATTCCTCGTTCAACTGGCGGTATTCGAATTCTCGTTGAAGCGAAGCGTCCTGCTTCCCCTGGCTTTGACCGGCACGATTGTTGCCTGGTTCTGCGGCTGGCACTACTTCAACCCGATGACCGGCCTTATCTTCGGTCTGATTGCGTTCCTGGGGCTCGTCGGCATCGACGATTACTACCTTCAGCGCAAGCATGCGATTCGCCGCAATTTCCCCGTCCTCGGCTGGTGCCGTTACGGCTTCGAGCTCATCGGCGATGAGCTCCGCCAGTACTGGTTCATGTCCGACACGGAGGAGCGGCCCTACGACCGTGAGACGCGGCGCTTCATGTACCGCGCCGGCAAAGGCGTCAACTACAACCTGGGTTTCGGCTCCAGCCGCGACCAGCGCGCAGTCGGTGCAGTGCATCTTCTCAACGAGATGTTCCCCGTCTCGGAAAAGAAGGACCGCGGCAACCGTCTGCCTCCGCTCATCATCGGCAGAAATCGCCGCAAGCCCTACAAATGCCCCTGGCCGATCAACATCTCCGGCATGAGCTGGGGTGCGCTCTCGGCTGAGGCAGTGGCGGCACTCTCGTCGGGCGCCAAGCTGGCCAACGTGCACATGCTCACGGGCGAAGGCGGTCTGACTCCGTATCACCTGAACGGTGTCACCAAGCGCGTCACCATCGACCAGGTCTTCCACTACTACAAGGCGCTCGTGAAGTGGAACCTCGGCTTGCGCCGTGGTCCGCGTCCTGTCAAGCCTGAGCCGGTGGTCGTCGGCGGCGGTCGAATCGTGCTTCAGATCGGTCCTGCCAAGTTCGGCTTCCGCAAGTCCCTCAAGGACTGCCTGCGCGCGGTCGGCGTCAATTCGGGCGAGTTCGACATGGATGACCTCCGGCGCGTCGCCGACAAGTTCTTCCTGAACGGGCTCGACAATGAGATGCTGCTCGACCAGGCTCGCAAGGACGAACTCGTTGGTCTGGATTTCGACAAGGTGAAGAAACTCGCCGAAGACGATCAGATCGTCATGTTCGAGATCAAACTGGCTCAGGGCGCCAAGCCCGGTCAGGGCGGCAAGCTGCCCAAGGAGAAGATTACTCCCGAGCTGGCGGCCTTCCGCGATATCCCCATGGGCAAGGACTGCTACAGCCCGAACGCGTGGGACGAGTTCTGCGACGTTCCGTCCTTGTTCAAGTTCGTCAAGGCTATGCAGGAACTCACCGGCAAGCCGGTGGGCATCAAGATCGTCGTTGGTCAAGACCGGCACATCGAAGAGATTGCCGAGCTCATGGCCATGACCGGTGAAGGTCCCGACTTCATCACCATCGATGGTGGCGAAGGCGGTACCGGTGCCGCGCCAGTTGCTCTGGCGGATCACATGGGCGAGCCCATCCTGCACTCGATCCCGGTGGTGGACAACATCCTGCGCAAGCATGGTGTTCGCAACAAGACGGTGCTGATCGCGTCCGGTCAGATCGCCAAAGGTTCCGATGTTGCCGTCGCCATCGCCATGGGCGCCGACATGGTCAACATCGCCCGCGGTAACTTGATCGGCGGTCTGGGCTGCATCATGGCCAAGCGCTGCCACACTAACCACTGCCCCGTCGGCATCGCCACGCAAGACCCGCGCCTGCGCCGTGGTCTCGACCCCGAGGACAAGTACGTCCGAACCGCCAACTACAACATGGTGCTGCAGCGCGATCTGCTCATCATCTTGAAGGCGATCGGTGTGCGTCATCCCTGGGAGCTGACGCGCAACCACATCAGTGTGGTGACCGCGCCGCTCGTGTCGACGAAGGTGTCGGAGATCTATCCTTACCCGGATGGTTCCAACGGCAAGCGCGAACCGGCGCTCGGCGAAATGCCGCCTGAGGACAACGAGCATCTGGATCGTTTCGGACCGAAGCTGATTCAGCTCGGCGAGAAGCACTAGGGTTCAACAAATCGAAAACTCGGAAGGGGAGGGGCGTTCAGCCTCTCCTCTTTTCGAGCTTTTTGCCGAATCAAAAGCGAGACAAATCAAAGGTTGTCTGAAAACAGCCTGTGATGAGTTTTACAGCGAAATACGTCCTAACCCTATCCTCACGGAGGTATGCATGGAACATGAGATTCATCACGAGGGCTCTGGTGCCCTCCTGCAAGTCAGCCTGAAGCAGAACGAAACTGTGAAGGCAGAGTCCAACGCAATGGTCGCCATGAGCGGCAAAGTTACCGTCGAAGGCAAGATGGACGGCGGACTTTTCGGTGGACTGAAACGCGCCATCTTCGCCGGCGAGTCCTTCTTCGTACAGGTGCTGACGGCCAAAGGTGAGGACGGCATCGTCCTTCTGGCGCCGTCGCTTCCGGGCGACATCAAGGTGCTCGACGTGAAACCCGGCAGCCATTACATGATGCAGCGCGGTGCATTCCTTGCCGCCATGGGTGGTGCAGACATCGACACGAAGATGCAGAACCTGGCCAAGGGATTCTTCTCGGGCGCGGGCTTCTTCGTCCAGAAAACGCAGGGCACTGGCAAGATCGCCGTGTCGGCGTTCGGTGCCATCCAGGAAATCGATGTGCCTGCCGGCGAGGAATTCGTCGTCGACAACGGGCATCTCGTTGCCTGGACCGACACCATGACTTACAAACTCGAGAAGGCCGCAAAGTCGGGCTGGTTTTCCTCAGCCACCAGCGGTGAATGGCTCGTCTGCCGCTTCAAGGGTCCGGGCACGCTTTTCGTGCAAACGCGAAATCCCTCAGCTTTCGGCGAGTGGATTCGCGCACAAGTGCCGTCGAAGTCCTGAGCACAAAGGGCAAGGGCATTGACCCGTGCCGGATTGACGAATAACTGAGGCACTACGACAATCGGGACGAAATCATGGAGAGCGGCAATAATACTGCCACAACACATGATTTCGTCTTTTTGCGTTGTTTATACTATATGTTTTAGTGTTCTTAATTTTCCAACCCAGCCAAGAAAATCGCCCTGTTTCATGTCATATCCACGCAAAACTCACGCCTCCTGTTGCATGATGGTCGCGGTTGGTCACAACTCAGTAATGTCTTTTCCCCACAATGTCATTACGCCAACCGGGTTCAGTCATCCTTCACCCACACCACACTGCACCCTGATTGTTCACCCCATCAAAGAAATCGAAAGAATCTCTTAGATGAACCTGCACACAATCGTCCTGCGCCAATGCGCGCGAGGTTTCTATGTCAAAACTCCTAGTACAGGCAGCCAGAGCAATTATTGAAACCGTCGCGGAATCAGCCGCCGTAGAATCGAAAGTGGTCAGCCCTCTTGCCAAAGAGGCTGCTGCAAAACTTGGTCGTCCAGGCGCCGAAGTGGTAGCCGGTGAAACGGCCGCCATCAACCCGCTTGCCAAAGAAGCCGCCGCAGAGCTCAGCAAGCCGGCAGCAGAAATCGCCAGCAGACCAACTCTCACTCTGGGCCCAGGCTTCAAGCCGCCGGCCATTCTCAAAGGTGCAAATGAGACGGAAAGAACCATCGTGACGGGGCGCACCGGACACCTCGTACAAGTAGAAAATGGTCGCTCAACCTTTGGCGCAATCCAGCGCAACGAACAGCGCTTTCAGCAAAGCCTCAATCACATGACTGATGCGGAAGCCAATCAGTACCTGACTGGCCTCATCAACGGACAGGATAGGATTTTGGCTCACAACTTCAAGGTTGCCAAAATCGATGAAGGCTCCATCGGAAAGTTCGCTCAGTCAAGCATTTTCAAACCATTGCAAACACGTTTCGATGCGCTGAAAACCAACAAAGATCTCAGGCTTTTAGCCGCCGGCGATGGCAGCGCCCTGGATGCGGTTGGTGGTGATGCCCTTATGGTCAACACCAGGACCAAACAAATGTGGCTCACCGATTTCAAACCAAAACCATACTACAGTCAAAAACTCGGTGAAGTAGAGGTAAAAGGTTTTGTTCCTCAAGCGCGAGCGAATAGCGTCATTGAATACGACGGAACTATGTTCACGAACACCGGCAGCGGTTTCAGATTGAACGAACATGCCCTGGACTTCCGAAAATTCATCGACCAGTCTGCCGGCAAATTGCTTAGCCTGGGCGAAAACCCGTCCTTGTTCAGTGTCACGAAAACACCACCGCCTCATTTCATGTTCTCAAGACCCGATGATGCCATTGCCGGCGTAAGCCGCTTCCAGCAAGGACTTTTGCAGAGCGGCAACAGAGATCTTGTCTCGTACGGAAATAATCTAAACGCGACACTTCGATATTTGAAATCGCCAGGTGCAGTCAGAGATTTCGAGCGAATGAACAGTCTCTGATCAGTTTCTTGTCAGTCATATTCGGGCGGCATGTAAGCCGTCCCTCAGCAAAAAGAAACTTTGCATTTAGCGCGGTGTAGGGTCGCATTGCATGCGACCGACGAGGCATCGCGCGGCAACAATGCCGCCTCTACATAACCACACCGCGGCAAGGCAATCCCACTTGTCTGGTCGCTTGTAATGCGGCTATCACAACTAATGTTACCGTTCGGTTTCTGTGCAATACTCAGCGATCCTTACAAAACCGATGGAGGACGTATGTCTACTAAAGCAGATCCGATCCCGAAAGGTTACCACACCATTACTCCCACACTGACTTGCAAGAACGCTCTAGAGGCAATTGAATGGTACGTCAAAGCATTCAACGCCGAAAAGCGCGATGTCTGCATGGGTCCGGACGGCAAACAAGTTATGCACGCCGAATTGAAAATCGGCGATTCGATTTTCATGCTCAACGACGAGTTCCCGGAAATGAACTGCAAATCTCCTGCATCCTACGGTGGAACAAGCGTCGGCATGTGGCTCTATGTTGAAAACGCAGATACATTGTTCGAGAGCGCAAACAAGGCAGGCGCAAAAACTATCATGCCGATAATGGATATGTTCTGGGGAGACCGCTTCGGACAAGTGGAAGATCCATACGGCCACAGATGGAGCATTGCCACACACATCAAAGACTTGACCAAAGAAGAAATTCAAAAGGGTCAAGAGCAGTTCATGAAACAAGCTGCAATGGCAAAGTAGAAACAAACTGGGGTGGCAAAACAAAAGCCATTCGCTAATATCAAAAACCAAGCAAAACCCGCTCTCCATACGGGTTTTCTCTTTACCTTGGAAACCACTTCGTCAGGCGGGCGGCATGTAAGCCGCCCCTACGACACCTCAGTTGTAGGGGCGGCTTACGTGCCGCCCGCGACCCGATCAGCCAGTCTGTATTTGAAGCAAGAAGAGCCTGTACAGCCCACTTCAGTCTTCGTCATCGGCAAGCGGAATGGTAAACCAGAACGTGCTGCCCTTGCCTTCTTGGCTGTCAAATCCAATTGTTCCGCCGTGCTGATTGATGATTGCTTTGCAGATTGCCAACCCCAATCCTGAGCCGCCTTTCAATTTCGCATCTGCATGCTCCACCTGTTGGAAGCGCTGAAAAAGCACATCTTTGTACTTGTCAGGAATACCGCGCCCTTTGTCAGAGACTTCCACTCTGGCATTTGTATCTTTGATAAACGCTTTGACACTGACGGTTTCGCCCTCGGGAGAAAACTTAATCGCATTGGAGATAAGGTTGACCAGAACTTGCACAAGCCTGTCTTCATCAGCAATGACGTCGGACTGGGCTAACGCTTCCGCGAATGACTGAGGCTCTCCCAGCTTTGGTTTCTGCTTTGCATGGTACAAGGCCATCGCAGGCTGCGACGCAATCAATC
>JAYRNY010000833.1:0-2570 GCA_041911975.1 bacterium
CAGATAAGACCAGGCGCCGATCGCCAGAGCCAGTTCTGAGAGCCCTGTGAACGTCCAGAGATGCTTGTTTCTCAAAGCCGGCTTGTAACCGCGCCAGAGCAAGAAACCAATCACCGGAACAAGCAGCACCAGGTTGGTGATGCACTCGGACAGATAGACTTCGAGCGGCTGGCCGAACTCGAGAGAAAGTTTCTCGAAAACGCCCTTGCAGCCCCAGGCGACGTTGACGAGCAACAAAGAGACAATCACCGGCAGTCCAGTGAAAGAACCCTTCGTGCCGGTCTTCTCTTCCTGTTTCTTCTCCGTTTGAAGCGCCTTGTTCTTGCCGTTTTCGTCCGGTAGTGCAGTCGACGGTTGCGAGGGCATTGGGCTCAGGTTGTCCGTGAGGCCGATGACGACGATACCGACAGCGATGAGTGCTGCACCGATTGCGCGCTCAGTCGAGAACGTTTCCCCGAGAAAGAGGAAGCCCAGGACCTGTGTTACGAGCGGGTACGCAGCGGTCAGGCCCAGAACTACCGAGGTGTCTGCACGCTTCATCGCATCCAGATAGAGTGCCATGCCGATTGATTGAATCACCGACGAGGCGGATGCATAAAGAATCAAGGTGTTGCTTAGATGCCACTGACCGAAATTCCAGCTGAGCAAGAAGAGCACAACTGGTATTTGGGGCACGGCCAGTATAACGGTGACCAGAAAGACGTCTTTCGGTTCCGATTTTGACAGCGCCAGTTTATCGAAGATGCCCCATAGTCCCCACGCCACAATCGTTACCGCGATTTGTATCGTGAGGATTCCTGTAGTTGAGAAAGCCATTTTATTGGCTCCTTTCTTGCCTTCTCAGCTGCCGTGCTATTTAGGCGTGCGCGAACTGTCGTCCGAGTTTTGGACGGGAAAGCGATGCCTGAAATTGATGATGATGAAGGAGGGTGGGTAGCTCGGCAGCTATTGGAGAGAAGACGTTATGACTCGACTATAGGTTTTGGCGCGTCCCGGGGTCTAGATTGCCCTCGCCAATAAGCACTTGTCAGTAGCATTTGCGCTGGTCTCTTTTTGCTTTCATGTCTGGCAAGGCTCACGCAAGTGTTGCACGAATGTGCAGCAAAGTTTGTCGACTGACGAGCGAAAGGCGCCCGCGAAAGGCGAGGCGTAGCCGAGACAGGAGCACCTAAAAATAGGCGGCTGAAGCGAGTGATGGTAGCGCGCGGAGGGTGAGGCGGAGCCGAAACCGGAGCGCTTACAAAGTGATACTGCGGCGGATAGGCCAGCCGGCGCCGACAAATCTGCACGGTGTGACGATGTCGATGCGATCTGGTGACATATCGCTGGTTTCTGAAAACTCGAGGCGGGAGCGCATGCGTTTTTGCGAAACTTTCTGCGCATCGAGGCAGTTGTTGATCTGCGTGATAAGCTCCGGCAAACGGTTTTGCGATTCCATTCGGCTGGCGGCCCGCTTGAACTCGGTGATGAAGTTATCCACCATTCCGATCTTGAGCAAGTCGGCCAGTATTTCGGGATCGCAATTGAGTGTGTTTTTGGGAGCGTTCATATTTTTTGGGCGAAAAGCCGGGGTATGTTTGGTTGGTGGACATAGTATGCCTGGACAAAACGCCCGTCCATCGTGGAATTACGGTAGTCTTTCAGGGTGTGCGACGCCATGCCCGACAGCCTGACAAAGTCGGCGGAATAGAGCGACGGCACGCCTCTAAAGCGTGCAGTTTGTAGTTTTATGCAAGCTGAGGAATTAAACCGGCGTGTCGGTTATCCATGCC
Source organism: bacterium (assembly GCA_041911975.1). Classification (GTDB taxonomy): domain Bacteria; phylum Cyanobacteriota; class Vampirovibrionia; order Obscuribacterales; family Obscuribacteraceae; genus QKMZ01. The sequence goes on from JAYRNY010000833.1 coordinate 1,773, forward strand.
CAGAAGCGGCACCACCAGCTCGTGCGAACTAGTTCCAGCTTTTCGTTTGTTATCTTCAGCTCTACGTGCGTTTCCGCAAGGTGCAGTTCGCGTTCGATCAAGAGAGTTCTCAGATCGAGTGCTTCCTGCTCGAGCTCCGGCACTCTGTTGGCGATAGATTCGACCATGGAAAGAATGCTTGTTTGCTCTTCCAGGTACTCCACTTTGCTTTCCAGATAACCGATACGGTGCATTGCCGACGCCAGCCTGTCGTTTGCGAACTCCAGGCTTTCGAGGACAGACGCCATATTGCGTTGAGAGAGATCTTGTTTGTCCAGAATCTGGATCACCTTTTCATCTTCTCTTGCGAGAATTTGAAAAAAGTTGTCCTGAATATCTGTTTCCCTCGCTTGAGCCAGCACTTGCGCCAGCACTTGGGCGGGGTTATGCATATGTGTTTAGCCCTTTCTAGCTAAGTTTTCGGACTTTGTGTGTGTGGTGTTTTTGCATGTGAATTGCTTCATCTGCCCCGTCATTATGCTCCTACCTGTGGTGCCTGTCCAGTGGAACAAGCGATACCACCGCTGATGGCACGAGAATTTTACCTCTTGACTATTAGTTCATATCGTAGAAGCTCGAGAAAAAGGGAAGGGCGCGAAAAAGAGCCGCGTTTTTTGGCTCTTCGTCACGCCTTCCCGACGTCAGCTAGGCGGCGTTATCGACCGCTGGTGTCACCCGCGAATGAAACGGCGAATCAGATCGGCGACGTTGCCGACCGTGTCCTCGTTGTTCATGTAGTTGGCGACCATGAGCAGCGCC
>JAYRNY010000834.1:0-7033 GCA_041911975.1 bacterium
CATTTAGCCGCGCCACCCTGACAACCCCTTTCGTTACACGCAAGGCTTGAAAGTGCCGCACCTGGCATCCTAAGTTTCTAGATCTCTATTTTCGTTTTTTGATTCAAGAACAAAATCCCTAAAGCCTCTATAACTCCTCGCCCAAAGCAATTTCACACCCGTTTCTTTCAGCGCACATCATGCGTTCGGGCGGTGATCCTTGTAGGCAAGAGGCGAAGTCTAAATAACGGACAAACGCCATGAAAGCCATGACCGAAATCGGAATCATGGGCGGCACGTTCAACCCAATGCACATTCGTGAGTTGGCTCTTGCACAGTCGGCCCTTGAACAGCATGGCCTCAAGAAGGTGATTTTCGTTGCCAATGGCACGCCTCCCCACAAGAAAGTGGACGTTCTCGACCGCGAAAGCAGGTTCGAAATGGTCAAGGCAGGTGTCAGGGACAATCCCCTCTTCGAGGCTTCTCGTATCGAAATCGACCGTCCTGGCGTCACCTGGACGATCGACACTCTCAAGCTGCTGAAGGAGAAGTACGCAGACAACGTTCGACTCAACTTCATCTGCGGTGAAGACGTTATCGACAGTCTGGTGCGCTATGACCGACGCGCTGAGTTCCTCTCGCTGGCGCGGCTTTTGATTTGCCCGCGCTCCAGTGAAGACGCCCAGAAAGCGCTTGCCACCTGGCGTCAGACTCTTCCGGATGCGGATATCGAGCTGATTGATTGTCCGCCCAGCGGCATCAGCAGCACGCTCATTCGCAAATGGATTCGCGCCGGCAAGTCGATTCGTTATGTCGTGCCTGCTGCCGTGCTCGAAATCATCGAACGCAAGGGGCACTACAAGAACGAGATTCCGGCGCAAGCGTCTGGTTCTGTAGCGACTGCTCCAGCTATCAGCGCTCCAGTCTTCGTCACTTCCTTCAAGTTCGGACGCCGCAAGCGCCCGCTGACGGCAAGCTGACAGGCAAGCGACCACTGACGGCTGGCCGCAAACACCGCATCCCTGGCACATCGAAAGTTTCACCAGTTGACCTACCAAGAATCGGCTCAGCAAGCCAATTTCTGGGTGGGTCAACTTTTTTGCCGGTTTATACTTTATGTTATAGTATACCAAAGGCACAGAACGAACCAACACCATATGCGGTGCACTTCATAAGACAGGCTAGCCGTCGTCCGCAGAGATTTCGTCAACAAGCCGCTTAATGCCGACAATCGAGGTTTCATCTTTGTCGATTTCTTCCACTTGATTCAGGCATTTGTAGGCGTCGTCAAAATTCCCATCCAGCGCCTCTGCTCGGGACATATGAAGCCAGGCATTGACATAGTAAGGGTTTATGTCCAATGCTTTGCGCAGAATTTTCTTAGCCTTGCCGACTTCACCAAGTTGAATGAAAAGACAGCCTAGATTGCCGTATGGCCACTCGAAGTCGGGGTACTCCGCAATGAGAGCCTCGAAAGTCTCTCTGGCACCGGATTCATCGCCACTGCAGAACTGGTTGAAACCGTGAATGTTCGTCTGCTCGGCGACTAGCGGCACAGGATGGCGAGGTATCTTCGTGCGCAAGTAGGAAGCAGCAAGCTGTCCCGACTCGCCGTGCGGATCGGTCTCAATTGCCATTGCCAGTGCGTCTCTGGCCTGCTCTGTCCAGCCGATTTCCTTGTATTTCAGTCCCAGTTCGTAATACTCAGCGGCAGCCAGTCCCTCCGGAACGTCCAGGGGAGGAGGATCTGAGTTTTTTAATTCAGTCATCGACTGCAATAGCTTGTTCAAATACTGGTCGACTTCACCCTCCGGCACACCCAAAGCAATCAGCTGCTTGCGAATTTCGACTTCGGCATCGCCGTCCGCTTCCAGGCTGACTGACCGAAAAGCACCCGTTTCATCATCTGCATCGTCAGTAGCAGCTTTGCGCCAAAGCTTCAAAAGATTGAGGCTGAATTTGAGACTTTCGGTCATGGCGCCGTCGTTTTCCGCGTCCTGCCTCTTTTCGGGATCTTCGGCAGAGGCAAGCGCCCGGCGCATTTCGCTCGATCTGGTCAGGGCTTCCACTGCCTGCTTCTGGCGCCCCATGAGCATATACAAGGCGCCGAGCCGTTTATAGCCCTTCGATGTCAGTCCGTCCGGCACTTCTTTAGGCGGCAGCGGCATGTTTTTTCTCACCGGGGTGCAGATACCAGATTGAAGCGACTGAATACACTCGCCCAGATCACATTTACCCAGATGGAGCTTTCCGTAAATGCGGAATCAAATACTTTGATGAAACTTTTTCGGACCGGACCGAAAACCGAAAATGACACCACCAGTAGTGCGTTTAACAGCCCCAGCACAAGACCTAAAAACGTGACGAACAGATAAAAGACAGGCAGGTATCGTGACTGAATAACCGCCTAGAAGATGGTCATTTCAAAGCCGTATGCCAGTGCTACGTTGTAGTCTTCCTCGGAAAAACCACCGCAATCCCTTGCCAGTTCGTCAACAAAAACATGTTCCTTGTCCGGCAACTCGAACTCCGCACCAGGCGGATTTTCCGTGGTCCATTGAAAGACCAGCTTGCAAGCCTTATCAAACAGTGCTTCCACACGAGTATAGGCGGAAACGTACTGAGGGTCGGAATAGCCGGGAATCTTTTCCTTCAATTTGGGCAAAAGATTCTTGTCCAAACGGCTCCTTTCGCTAAAGAGCTCAACGGCTCCTTGCAAGAGTAGTTTTTCATCGGCTTCCGTTTTCTTCATTACAAGATCACTGCTCCGTCTGGCAGAAAATCGAGGGCTAAGAATGCCTCTTGTATGACATTCATTTTCCCCGGAAAGGAGACCTTTTATCCCCGCACCGGTTTGCTGAAAACAAACTATCACAGACTAGCCGCGAGCGCCTCCCTCAAGATCGAAAAACTCGAAGTAAAGAGCGTTTTTGCTTACATGATTTAGATTGTTTTACTATAACATTTAGTTTTTCTGCCAAAAAAGCGAGAAAAGAGAGGAGGAGGAAATTCTCCCCCTCTCCCTCTCGCCCACCGTGCTAGAGCTGCAGCCGATGCGAATCGGCTGCATTCAGCGCGATGTTAGTTGATCTTCCAGCGGACGCCGTAAGCGATCGTGACCGAGTCGCCGGCGGGCACATCGACGGTGAAGGTGCCGCTGGTCTCGCTGTCCTCGACGAGGTCGTGCGTCTTGTCGAGGAACTTGTAGCCGTGCGGCAGCTGCTCCTGGACGATGACCTGGACGGCCTTGTCCTTGAAGTTGAAGACCTTCACCTCGCGCAGCTCCTCACGGAAGCGTGGCTTGGGCTCCTTCTTGGACTTCTTGCTGGCGCCCTCGAGCACCTCCTGACGGCTGCGCGGATTGTGCACCGCCATGCCCATGCCGCCGATGCGCGGGCCGCCTTCGAACCCGCCCTCTTGAGGACGGATGTGACCACCCTCGGGCGTCTCCTCGACCTCGGGCTCCTCAGGGTCCTGATGGAAGGACACCAAGCGGCGGGTCGCCTTGACGTCGGACGACGGGGTGGTCAGCTCCAGCTTGAATCCCTCGCCCTTGGCGACGGACGCGATCTGGAGCTGCGGGTCGGTCTTCTGGTAACGCCCGGTGGAATCCGGCTGGAAGACAGAGACTTCGCCGGCAGGAAGGGCGAAGCCCAGGTTGTTGTCCTTGTCGTTCTTCAGTCGCAGTCGCACGAAGACGGGCAGCTTCTGCGCGTCTTCATCGGTGGCGCCGAAGGCGTAGTTGTACGCGGCCGGCAGATAGAACTCCGCCTTCACCGGCACGTCCTTGGCGACGACCAGGTAGGGGCGCTTCGTCTCGCCGTTCTTGATGGACAGCTTCTCGGGCAGCAGGTAGATCTTCTGCTCACCGACGGAGCCGACCTCGGCGTTGTCCGCGTAGTCAGCCTGCGCGCCGCCGAACGAGGCGGCAGCAGCCATCGGCTGCATCGCCGACTCGAGACCAGCGGAGCGGGCGCGACGGCCGCCACCGCCACGCGAAGTGTTGTACGCGGCCAGCAACTTGAACTGGGCGTCGTCGAAATCGGCGCCGGTCTGGTTGGTCAGCTTGACGCGGCAGCGCAATTTGGTGACGGTGCCGGTCTTGTCGTCGTAGAACACCGCATAGCGCGGCGCCCACGCGAGACCACCGGTCTCGTACATGGAATTGAGCAGGTAAACGCCGGACTCGGCGGTCGTCGGCTCGAGCGACAGCGCGGGCGTGGCGCTTAGGCCGTCAGGGATGGATTCGAGTTCGAACTTCTGCGTCAAGGGCAACACTTGGATACCATTGGCGTCTTCGAGAACGACCTGGTTGCCCAGCACGAAACGAAGCGTGCCGGTGGTGCGAATCTGCCCTTGAGCAGTCTGCTCCAGAAGCGTGATCTTGCGGCCGACTGCCTTGGCGAGCAGGGCCTGCGACGAGAGGTTGGCGGGCTTGAAACTGTCGGGACCGAGCTTAAAAGCGCCGGGACCGGAGACATCGGAGACCTCGAACGAGTCCTCGACGAAGTTCTGCGGCAGGCCTTCCAGCTGGATGGTCACTTTGCCCTTGGGCAGCTCGACTTCGCGCGACTCGTGGACGACAGCATCACCACCCTGATAGACGGTGAGCTCGATTGACGTGGGCTTCTCGGAGCGGACGACCTGTCCGTCATTCTTGGTAAGCGTTGTGCTCATGTTTGTTCACTTTTCCTTGCTTGCTGAGTGGACGTCTCCACTCGGGCTGGACCTTGTGTGTGACTTGCAGGAAAGCAAGCCGGTTATGCACGCAAGAAAGCCTGAGCACCCGCCTCGTAACCTTTCCGCAGCCACGTGTTCCAAACTGACGCAGTCCATCCCCTGCCACCACGAAGGTGGGTGAGATGGCGGTCGAGTTGAACAACGTCTGGGAAAAGGCCGGGTGTTTTCAGGCAAATATGAAAGGAATTACGAGGTAGTTCACCTTAGCAACGCACGTGATCTGGTTGCCATGCTGGTCTTATCAACCATTTACAAAATCCGTCCGCCGAAGCCTTGAAACCGAATCGGCACGGCGACCAGATTTCAAGCGGTGCGACAAATTTAGGTTTTCCGGATTGCCAAGTGATTGCGCGAGATCCGAAAGGCTGTTTCAAAGCACTTGCAAGTGGCCCAAGCGAAAGACAAACCAATTGGTTGCAAAGCGGTTGCACTGTTTGCGCTGCTTACCCAGATTTCGGCGATTGAACGAAATGGAACGAAATTGAACTGAGTAGAACACACTCGTCGAACTGGTCGAATTCGCCAATCATTCACGGGAAGTTCACGTCATATGCTGTTTTATGTAAAGGTCAGCCCCTTCAATTTGGCAGCTTTCTACTTTCAGGCCAGGCAATCCGCCTGGTCCGCTGCCTGTTACTAAGAACAGCGATGACAGCCCAAGCAACTTCACCACTTGCACCGCCGCCCCCATTGTCTACCCTGTCCAGCGCACAATCGCAGGAGGGGAACTTTGACTTGGGCGCACCTCCCGGCGAGTCCTTTCAGGCTGCTGGTTCTCTATTGCCGAATGAAATTGAAGGCGCATCAACAGCCGATCTCAGCAACGTAAACGCGCAAGTAGCCGACGCCGGAACCACCGCAAAAGCGGAAAACTTCGGCACCTTTCACGATCAGGCTACAAATATGACTTTTGGTCCCAATCATGAGAAAGCGGGATTTGACTTTGGAGAATATGAAAAAACCCTGCTCAGCCAGAATGTCTTGCCTGAATTCGCGATTGAAGAAAGTCCCAGAAGAGTGCCAAATTTATATGCCGATGCCGGAAAAGCAAAAGCAGCTCATGCAATTTTCGATTTGCAAATGCGCTATTTCGCGATAAAAGAACAAGTTTAGCGACGTTGAAATCAAACACCAATGCACCATATCTGGTGCTGCCACCTATTAAGCATCAACGCTTTGCTGCCTTGATGATCAGCTTGTCGTCTGTATAATTAACCGGTTTGCCGCTCTCTGTCTTGATTGCGTAGTGTTCTTTCGCTGCTGCCGGTGCGTCAACAAACATGGCTCGCACTGAGTCTTTCAGCTCTTCCGAACAACCGGCATTGCTCATCCAATCTTCAATGTTATGGGTTTTTCTATAGATCTCGCTGTGTCCCGGTCTGAAGCCGGCGTGAAGGAGCATGCAACGCCATTCACGTTTGCTATAAGCACGCACATGAGTTGGATCGCGCAATTTTTCAAGCGCATTTATGAAGCGATCCAGGCGTTTAGATTGAGGCGCCACGCTGTCTTCGAGGATAAATACGCCGCCCGGTTTGAGAACTCGTGCGATTTCGTCAATCGCTCTTTCGATGTCCAGGAAGTGGTGAGGCGCGATTCGGCACGTGACAGCATCGAAAGACTGATCGGGGAAAGCCAGCGACTCCACGTCTGCAACGACGGCCTTGGCATTAGACAGCCCTCTGGAGGCGAACAACTTGTTTGCCTCCGCAATCATCTCGGGAGAAAGGTCTGAGGCGATCACCTCTTGAACCGCAGGCGCGATAAAGGCAGCAGTGTGCCCGGCACCAGTGGCAACATCGAGAACCCGCATGTGGGGCTGCGGATTGAGGAATGAATAAACGATCTGCAGATCGGAGCCATGAGCGTGAGTCTGGCTGACTACATACTTTTCGGCGTTGGAGCCGAACTGACGTCTGACGTCCTCTTTAGTTGTCATGAGCACCCCTGAAACTATATTGAAAGGATAGCCGATCGAAACACCCCTTTCCTCCTGCTGCCGGCTGTCTCGATAGCCCATATCGCTGCACCAACAGTGCATGTCGCTGTGCCAACAGTCCATGCAGCAATTACCAGGACAAATGAATGACAAACACGCGGTTTTCAAGCGCGATTTACCACTACCAGGCATATTTTCCTCAGTTTTTGCGCCCAGTGGTTGTAAATTACCAATGACAACTACTGTGATTTTATATAGTAGGACGCTGGTAAAAACGTAAATGGTCAGTGGTGGACGTATCGGTTGTCCTTACTCGGACAACAGATGTGCGGGTGGTGCGTTCCAGGGTAAGAAATTGAGAGCTTCGGGAGGTGA
>JAYRNY010000835.1:0-4237 GCA_041911975.1 bacterium
AGGTTTTTGAACTCTACTTTCCACCAGTCTTCATAGAGGAATTTGAGACCCGGCTCCAGTTTTGCCAGGGTGCGCAGTTCGAAGCCAAAATAGTCTTCGCTCTTGTGCGAGCTGCGGATGAACTGCTTATGTCTTGTAGCAAAGGCTTTCACGGTGTTTCACTCCTTCCGTTATCATCGTCGGTCCAGGCGGTAAAAACCGATTTGCGTTCTTTTAGCAAGCGGTTTAGATCTCTCTGGATGTCGTACTGAATCTCTCGTGCGATCTTCAAACAGAGCTTCTTGTCTTTCGCCTTCTCAGGCGGGTAATCCAGTTTGATCGGCTTATGTACATTGATCATCCATTTGACTGGCAAAGGAATGAACATAAGCGGAAATGGCAACCACGGGAATGCCGGCGTCACAGGGAAAAACGGCATCTTCAGCAATTGGGCGAAAGTCTTGATATTGACGAAATTAGGGAAAATTTCGTCACCACCAACGGTGGCAACAGGAATAAGCGGCACCTGCCTCTCGATCGCCAGTTGAACAAAACCAGGATGGAAATCCAGGATTCTGTATCTGTCTTTGAAGGTTTTGCCGACGCCTCTCAAACCTTCCGGATAAATGCCCACCAGCTCTCCGTTGTCTACGAGCTTGCGAGCGTTTTCCAGAGTCGCCCGCACCTGACCTGTCTCCCGCATCCATTCACTGATGCCGGGCAGCGTGAAAAACCAGTCGGTGATCATGTATCTCACGCGCCTGGGCGCGGGGTGGTAATTGCTCATGGCCATCGTGATCATGGCTCCATCCAGTGGCAAAAGCCCGGAATGATTGCCGATCAGCAGCGCAGCGCCTTCCGAGGGGATATTCTCGATGCCACGTACGCGCACTTTGAAGTGCTCTTCGTAGCAAAAGCGAAAAACCGGCTCCCACTTGGCGAATGTCTCCAAGTTGAAGCCGAACTCGTCTTCAACGCCCGCATAACGGGCGAAATAAGATGGGTTTCGCTCTTCCAGCGCCTTAAGCGGGTCTTTTAGCGAGGTTTGAATACTTTTCCAAGTAACCACAGGAACCCCAATATGCCAGGGCCAAACGATACGAACAGAATGAACTTCTTGAAGACTTGCTTCATTGCAGCGTTAAAACGCACGTAGGCGGGCTCACGCTCTTCGTTCTGCTGTTCGTTATTTTCAGTTGTCGTTTCGAAATCTTGCATAAACAGTCACTTCTCTTGAAAGCGGTGCGGATACCAATTGGAATTACCAAATGATGGACCATAGCGGGCAGGCGAACTTTTGCTGCTCCACGACAGCTTAAGTATAGTTACTTGCGGTCAAGCGAGCCTTAGAAGCGAGTCCTCTCCTTAAGAAACATTTACCGATAGTATTAAACGCCCGGACGGTTGGGCTCCAGAGCCTATAATCTTACCTACGTTATTTGAAGAACGAGCGCCCACGGGCCATGGAGTAATTTATGCAACCTGACATGAACCAAATGATGCAAAACCTGGCCAAGATGCAAAATGAAATGCAGAAGATTCAGGCAGAGCTTTCGAAAACCAAAATCGAAGGTACGGCAGGAAACGGAGCAGTGACTATCAACTGCACAGCAGATCTGGAATTCGAAGGTGTCAAAATCAAGCCGGAAGCCGTCGATCCCGAAGATATCGGCATGCTCGAAGATTTGATTCTCACAGCAATCAAAGATGCTTGCCTCAAAGCCAAGAAAGCCGGCGAAGCACAGGCAATGAAAAACCTCGGCAGCATGCTGCCTCCGGGCATGGGCTTCTAGAACCAGGCAAAAAAATGTATTTCACTCCACCGCTCGCCAGGCTTATTGAAGAGTTTCAGAAGCTGCCGGGCGTTGGCCCAAAGTCCGCACAGCGCATGGCTTTTCATGTGCTGAGCATGACGCATGAATCGGTCAATTCATTTGCCGAGGCGATGATCGACGCCAAAGAAAAAGTACGAAATTGCAGCAAATGCTTCCACTTGTCCGCTGCCGATCCATGCGAATTGTGCACCAATGAAAGGCGAGACAAACAGCAGGTTTGCGTCGTTGCCGACTCGCGCGATGTGATCGCTTTGGAAAGAACTCGTGAATACAAAGGTCTGTATCACGTCTTGACCGGATTGATCTCACCACTGGAGGGCAAAGGTCCAGACGAGCTCACCGTAAGGGAATTGGTCAATCGCGTGCACGACGATCAAATCAAGGAGCTGATTCTCGCCATCAATCCGACAGTGGAAGGGGACGCAACCGTTCTCTATATTTCTAGCTTGATCAAACCGTTCAACACAAAAATCACTCGCATTGCCTTCGGACTTCCTGTCGGGGCAGATTTAGAATACGCCGACGACATGACGCTTTCCAAAGCGCTCGAAGGAAGAAGGGAATTGTAAGGTCTCACAGAATGCTACCCTACGGTTACTTAGCGATGATCTTCTGAATTCGCTCGGCTATCTTTTCCTTGCTCAAGCCGTTCAAGTCGAGAAGAATGGCGCGCGCTCCGTGTTCTACAAATTGATCGGCAATCGCAATTGGAACGACGCGAGGAGCCGCTTCGGAAATTTCTTGTCCGTCGGTGCTCATCCACTCGAGTATTGCAGCGCCGAATCCGCCGGACAGGCAGCCTTCTTCAATGGTGATGAAGGTCTCGTGACCGTCGCGCAGAAGGTCGTTCAACATACTTATGTCCAGCGGTTTTGCGCTGCGTGCATTGACGAGCATCGGTTCTTGTTCGGACTCGGTTAACTCCAGCGCCTGCTGCGCAGTGTCGACCATGGCGCCGAAGGCGAGGATTACGGCAGGTTTCTTTCCTGTCTTGGATTGGCTTCCGGGAGAAACTATTTGCCACTCGGTGGGTTCAATCAGTCTCGGCTTGTTGGCTGGAGTTCCGCTGTATTCGGTTCCGTCGGCGCTTGCGCCCACAGCTTTGTCTCTGGGAAAGCGAATCGCGACGGGCCCGGTGCCTTCTTTGACAGCGGTGAAAACCATGTCGCGAAGTTCGGCCGCATCCTTAGGCGCCAGAACGGTAAAGTTCGGAACGCTGCGCAGGAAGGCAATGTCGAATACGCCTTGATGAGTTTCACCGTCTTCGACAAGACCGCCTCTGTCCACACCGAAAACAACCGGCAGATTGAGAATCGCCACATCATGAATGACCTGGTCCATTGCTCTTTGCAGGAAAGTGGAATAGATGGAAACTACAGGTTTCAATCCGGCCTTGGCCATTCCGGCAGCCATGGTGACGGCATGCTGTTCGCAAATAGCCACATCGAAGAAGCGCTCAGGATAAATTTTGCCAAACTTGACCAAGCCGCTGCCTTCAGCAGTTGCCGGAGTGATTGCCACCAGATTTGGTTCTTCCCTGGCAACATCGATCAATGCTTGAGTGAAAACATCGGAGTATGTTTTCGGCTTTGGCGCGGGAGAGACGTCGACTTTCTCGCTGAGCTGCGGCTCCAAACTGAACGCCGGTACACCATGATATTTTATGGAGTCGTCTTCAGCCGGCTGATATCCCTTGCCTTTGCAAGTGATCAGGTGAACAATCTGCGGAGCGGATTTGTCTTTTACGGCGTTCAAGGCTGCGACGACGGCATTTACATCATGACCGTCGATAGGTCCGCTGTAATTGATGCCCAACTTTTCAAAAACGATGCCGGGAGTGTCGAAGCGCTCTTTAGCTTGCTTTTTGACTTCCAGGATCATGTCCCAAATGCCGGCGTTCAATTGAACTTTGTCGAGACTGCCTTCGATCGAATCAAGTTTTTCCTTGATGTCTCGGTAGAAAAATGTCTCTTTGATGCGCTTCATGTAGAGCGCCAGTCCACCGGTGTTTTCACTGATGGACATCTCGTTGTCGTTGAGAACAATCAAAACGTTCTTCTGAATATGTCCGAGATGGTTGATGGCTTCCAGTGCCATGCCTCCCGTCAAACCGCCGTCACCGATTACCGCGATGACTTTGTGGTCCTGCTCCAGGTGATCGCGCGCAATCGCCATGCCGACCGCAAGAGAAACAGAGGTGGAGCTGTGCCCGGCGACAAACGCGTCGTGCTCGCTTTCTACTGGAGTGACGAAACCGCTGATTCCTTTGAATTGGCGCAATGTACCGAATCTGTGTCGCCTGCCTGTGAGCATTTTGTGTACATATGCCTGATGCCCGACGTCCCACAAGATCTGGTCTTGCGGCGTATTGAAAACGCGATGCAGCGCCAGCGTGATTTCTACGACGCCCAGATTGGAGGAGA
>JAYRNY010000836.1:0-4373 GCA_041911975.1 bacterium
CCGGTTGCCGCTGGGGTTTTTCATTGCGGGCAATTCTGGCGCCGTAGATGACGAAAAGCAATGCTCGTGTTCCGGTCGCCAGATCCCTATCGTGAGCTGCCTTATAGATGATGGAAAGCTCAGGGGCTGCAAGCTTGGTCGAGGGCAAAAGCCAACGCTCCAGATCTAGCCATTCTATATCCTTATTCCGATCTGTCTTTTGAGGCTTCTTAGCCATAGAAACTCGGCTCTATGGAATGACGCCGCCGATGACAAATTCTCCAAGCACCAGAAGGGTGTAGGCGATATACAGCATGACGAATGGAAAATAGATCCAGCGGGCACTTTTGATTTTCTTGGTCTTCTGGCTCATCGTTCCATAACCGATCATTGTGTTGTCGGTGTAGTGCTGCAGAATGATCCAGCCGATCACTATCGGTATGATCAAAGCCACATCGGCAATGACCATGCCCAGCAAGGTTGCGAATTTCTTGCTGGAGCGAATCGATATGATCATGGAGTTTTCTTTCGGCAAATCCTTTTGCAAGGCCAGCGGGCAGACGAAGCGGGAAGTGCCGTCCGGCTCTCCTCTCAGGACCAGTGCTCCGTTGTTGAGGCAGTTGCGGAAAAGTTGTCCTGTGCGGTCGGCTCCGACTACAAAGAAGGAAGATGGTTTTTTGTCATCGCCCTGAAGGCAGATGGCCAGCACCGCCCCTGGTGACACTACTTTAGGAAGAGAAAGTGAAACCAGCTTGCTGTCCAGCTTTCTTGTGTCGAGTTGTTTAGTTGACACCAATGCTTCCTGGACTTTTTGCACATCGCCGTCCGACCCGTAAGTGCCGGATGATACAGCAGGCAGATTGCGCATACCGGTAAACGGATTACGATATTCGAGTTTAGTTTCGAATTCAATCAATTCTTCGAGCTGCTCAGGCATTTTATGGTTTTTGTGAACGTAAAGCTCGATGGTCGTGGCCACGCGCTTCATTGCATTTATAGTCTGCCATTCCGGTGCTTCCGACGCATAGAGCAGTATCTCTTTCGGGTCGGTTATCACATTTCCGTTGCGCACATAGAGCGGCTGCTTGCCGGCAAAATCGCTGATGGAAAACATCACTCCGCTGGCCGGATTACTCAGGGTTCGCAAATTCACTTTGCTGGCTGAGCCGTTCAAGGTCAAATCGACCTGGTTATTGGACTGAACATTGATTTGCTTGTCTTCATCGATTGTGGAGAATTTCTGCCCGACCTTGACGCAGGAATACTGAGATGACTCTCCGAAGGATGCACCGAAATAAATGCCGGCAGCAGACAGCGAAAGCACAACGACGATGGTGACCAGCATCCATACCAGCCCCATGACACCGCTCTGGCGGGCTTTGCCATCATAGAGCGGATGATCGACGTCTACTGCTTCTTCCTGTTCTTCTTCCGGCTCCGACAAACTGGAAGATCTTCCGGACGCAGATTGAGATTGCTTATCCGAGCTTCCCATGATTTTGGCAAGCTCTTCTTCGCTGTATCTCTCACGCGACATTTTCAGCTTCTTTTCGATGTCGACTGCCAAACCGGTATCACCCTGGGATCGCTTCAAAAATGCCAGATATGACTCCAGCAAGCCGGTCAAGATGGGATGTCCGATAAAGAGAGACATCTGGGCCACTTCCAGCGCCCGCCGGTAATAGCGCAGTGCTTCATCAGGTTCGTTGAGCTTCTCGGAAGTTTTGGCTACCTTGAGAAGAGCGGTGACCAGACCCTGGGGATCGTTGGCCGCCAACCTCTCACGCATGGAAAGCAGGCGCTTGTAATGGTCGAGCGCAGCCAGATAGCGGCTCTGGAAATAATAAGTGTCGCCCAGACCTTGCAAGCAAGTGGCAGTTTCCGGGCTGTACCCTGGAAATATGTGGTCCAGCCTAGCCAGGCACTCTTTGTACAGTGCTTCAGACTCTTGAAAGCGGGATTGCCAATAGAAATCTTGAGCATCTTTGAGCTGCTCTCTGCACTTTTTGACTTGGCTTTCTATGTCGTCTTTTGACAAGACTCTACCGCTTCGAAATAAGGACAAAAACTACCGATACTCATTTATTTATACCCCCAAATCAGTATCACGTAGGCTTGAGAAGCTAGGTTTTCCTCAAGCCTAATCGAGATTACTGTCCAGGACACCTATATCGGACGCCGGCCAGTCCATACCCTAGCTTTCCTTAAGCGCTTGCACGCAGGCGGAGCAGATTTCCGGATTATCCTTCAAGGTGCCGACTTCTGTTTTGAACTTCCAGCAGCGGGCGCATTTTGCGCCATCGGCACTGAAAACCAGAACAGTCAATCCATTTTCTTTCACTTCCGATAATCTGGAGCCGGGCGCCTTACCGTTCACCTGTTCCTCAACGGTAGCTTGCGATGTGATAAAGAATCCAGGCAAGTCGTTGCCCAGAGACTCCACTTTGGATCGCAAGTCGGAGTTCTCAATGGCAATGACCACTTGCGCTTCCGTTGATTTGCCGATTTTCTTTTCGGCGCGGGCTTGCTCCAGTGCCTTATTGACTGTCTCACGAACGGATATAAGCGACTCGAAAAGTTGCGAGAGATTTTCGTCCAGGTAGCGGGCCTGGGCCTGCGGAAACTCCGTCAGCAGCACGCTCTCTTCAGTAGCCTCGAATTTTCTTAGCGCTTCCGGCAGATGCTGCCAGATGTCGTCCGCCAGGTGCGGAGCGACCGGCGCGATGATACGCACCAGGGCCATCAACACCTCCTCCAAGACTGTCTGCACGGCGCGCCTGGATTGCGAGTTCTTGCCTTCCGTGTATAGCCTGTCTTTGGCGATATCGAAATAAAAGCTGGACAGATCGACAACGCAGAAATTCTGCAAGAGCTGATAATACTTGAAAAATTCGAAGCGATCGAAATCATCCGTCACATCTTTGACGAGGCTGCTCAGCCTGTGCAGGATGAATTGGTCGATTGGCGATAATTTCTCATATGCAACACGATCGGTTTTCGGATTGAAATCGCTCAGATTACCCAGCAGGTAGCGGGCCGTGTTGCGCAGTTTGCGATAGACCTCAGCCAGCTGAGCAAGCATGTTTTTGCCGATCGGAATGTCGTCGGTGTAATTAACGGAGGCGACCCATAAACGCAAGACATCGGCGCCATACTGTTTAATCACTTCATCAGGCTCGACTACGTTGCCCATAGACTTGGACATTTTTCTGCCCGTTTCGTCAACGACAAATCCGTGAGTGAGCACGGTTTTGTACGGGGCGGTTCCACTTACAGCTACAGAGGTAAGTAAAGATGACTGGAACCATCCGCGGTGCTGATCCGATCCTTCCAGGTAAAGCTCGCAGGGTGCCCCGAGCAACTGTTCCTTGCGCATATCGAGCACGCCATGCCAGGTCGTGCCGGAGTCAAACCAGACATCCATGATGTCGCTTTCCTTACGGAATTCAGCGTGCCCGCACTGGCATTTGAGATCACCTATCAGCTCCTGAGGTGACTTTTCCCACCAGGAGTCTGAGCCGTATTTTTCAAACGCGGCTGCAACTCTTTCAATGCTGTCCGCCGTCATCAAATGCGCATTGCACTTCTCGCAGTAGAAAACAGGAATAGGAACGCCCCAGGCTCTTTGCCGGCTTATGCACCAGTCAGAGCGGTTTTCCACCATATTGAAGATGCGGTTGCGGCCCGATTCAGGAATCCATTTGACGCTGTCTATCGCCTTAAGAGCTTCCTTCCTGAAGCCGTCAACAGAGGCAAACCACTGTTCCGTAGCTCTGAATATGAGCGGCTTCTTGCACCGCCAGCAGTGCGGATAGCTGTGGCTATAGGTATTGTGATGAAGAAGTTTGCCCAGCTCGGTAAGATGGTCCAATATTGGCTGATTGGCCTTTTCGTAGAACTGACCTTTGAAGAGCCCAGCTTCCTCCGTGAATATGCCGCGCTCGTCTACCGGCGACACGACGCCCAGCTTGTACTTGGCGCCCAGCTCAAAGTCTTCAGGACCGTGGCCGGGAGCCGTGTGCACGACGCCCGTACCGGTTTCATTCGTCACGTGACCGCCCAGAACCACAAGACTGGTGCGCTCGATAAATGGATGCTTTGTCTCGATATACTCCAGCTCTTTGCCCAGTGCCTCACCAAGAAGCTCGACATTCGACAATCCTGTGGTGCTGAGAAATGCTTCTTTCAGTCCTTCTGAAACAACCAGCACTCCATGATCGGTCGTCTTCAGAAAGTGATAGTTAAAATCAGGATGGAGAGCCACACCCAGGTTGGCCGGAAGCGTCCAGGGTGTAGTTGTCCAGATGACAAAATTGACTTGATCGCCGTCCTTGATGAATTTCGGCAGTTTAGCGCGCGACTGATGCGCCACCTCGAATTTCACGTAAATAGAA
>JAYRNY010000837.1:0-4240 GCA_041911975.1 bacterium
AAGAAATTTGCGTACAGATTCAACTTGTCCATTCTTCTATTGTCGGTTGCATAGCACTCACCGAGGAACGCGATCATGTAAGGATCCTTGGGGTTATCTTCCAATTGTCTTCTTGCTGAGTCGATTACATCGCCCAACCGTTTGCTTGCGGAAAAGTCCATTCCTACTGCGTGCGGCTCAAAGGTGTTCAGCCCCATTTTGGGTTTGTCGTTGTCGTACAGGTTGTCGAAATGCCAGCGCACTTTTGTGCGATCCGAAGCAATGTGGCGAGCCGCAATTACGACACAGTCTTTTGCATACGGCTTGTGAAACTTGGCAGTCACATCGCACGTGCCAATCGGTCCTTTCCAGACATCTTTGCTGTAAAGGACATACTCGACATGTCTCAGATCGTTCTGTTCGAGAAAGGCATTGTATCTGGGGTCTTCAATCGAGCCGAATCCATAGTTGAGCGCTGTCGATTTTGCAGGCTTGGTCTCATAAGCGACATCAATATACTGTGTCTGCCCAAACGGGAAGCCGACCGACCAGACTATCCAACCTGGACCTTGCTGGTCAGCTTTCGCCTCGCCCCAGCGCGGTTGAAAGGCTTTGCGCTTCGATTTTATGCCTTTGCCGTTGAGCCAGCCTTCGACTTTGTAGAATTCATTGCCTTCAAGATGTTTGGTGGGAAAACCAATATCCAGGATGGTTTGATTGGCAAGATTTGTGATGTGAAACCGCGCGGTTGTGATGCAACGATCGGGAAAAATGTCCATCGTCACATTCTCTCTGTTGAGAGTGAGCATAGACTTGGCTGCGCCCGGAGGAATATCGATGGTGATGCCACCACTCATTGGAGTTGAACTGTCAACAGCAATCGACGGTTGGGAGCATGCACCAGTGGACATTGCCACTGTCGCAGCTGCACATATGATTTTTCGAATCAACATAGGTTTCTCCTCGAAGGGGTTAGTGAGTCGTTTGCTGAAGGGATTCCTCGTATTGCAGTTTGAAGTTGTCCATCAAAATGGGAAGCTTCTGCGCGAGTGCGTTGTTGATTGGATATTTGAATATGAAAGCGATGAGCCCTTTTGCTGTGATAGTAAAACGCATAGTGATTTCGCCTGTAGTCTTCTCTGAAAGTTCGTGGAAAAAGACGAAGGTAGAACCCATTATGGATAGTTCATCGCTATAGTCGCTCTTCGGGTTGAAAGCCGTCACCTTCAGAGAATAAGTATGCCCATCGCGCGATTTCAGCGTGCCAAGACTGCCGAGTTGCAGAGGTCCGTCGAATTTGACCTCATCAACGAAAATATCCCAATCAGGCATGCGCTTCCAATCAACAAGTTTGTCCCAGGCAGTGTTTACATCGCCTTTGAACGTCACGCTGTGTTCGACAAATACCATTTGTGATTCCTCTGATTTCAATACCAATAGGGCGTCTGTTTCGTCCACGTGTTGCCCTTATACTTTGTGTGGAGCAGAGTGAACATTTCTCTTGAAAGCTTCGTAGATTTGTCGTCCGTAGCACCGTATCTGGTGCATTTGACACCGTAGTGCAGTGCCTCCGGTACACGCGGATCGCCCGGATGCGCGTGCGCATATTCAAGAGCGATCTTGGCAAAATAATTTGGTGCTCCTTCGATTTTCGCTAGCTTGGCTATTTGCTGGGCTGCCTGAGCCTTTTGTGCTGCGGTCAGGAACAGAGGGTCGAACGGTGGTGCCTCTGTGTCGTCATCGCTATCCTCACTTGCCGAGTATTTCATGACGGGATTGTTGCCCCACCACCAGCCACTGGCATCGCCATAGTCGTCATCACTCAATTCTCCGTAACCTGCATTCGGTTCTGCTGAAGAGAAATGAAGCATCAGCAGAGCCGCGGCGAATTTTTTATCTTGAGGTGTGCCTGCAGCAAGATACGTTGTGAAGAATTTGGACTTTGCTTTATTGAGTGGCGATGTTACCAAAGCCAGTTGTTTAGCTTCCGCATCGTCACCGATCAAAACCGCTCGCACCCATGATGTCCATGCAATGTTGTTGCGAATGTCGGCCGGAACCAGTTTGTTTGTAGCAATTTGCCTTAGAACACTCAGTGGCAGCTTGACGTTTACGACTTTGCCTGCCAGCGTCGTTAGTTCTGCCTTCGTCTTGCCATTTCCCTTCAAATCCTCTTCGTCATCCGGAAGCTGAGGTATGCCTCCATCGCTGCAAATTGCCAGTGGTTTTTGAATTCCGAAACGCACGAATTCGTCGATGCTGGTAGAAAGTGGTAATCTCATCAGCTTGAGCGAGTTGAGTGAACCAGCCGGCAAATCTGCTGGTGGTGCACTGAGCACTTTATCCAGTGAAGCTTTTACGGCAGTATTCTTGTTCTGTCCTGCCTCGATGCGATTGATGTGATAGAAAAGAGTCCATTTCGCAGCGGGTGACTTGTCTGCACGCGCGGCTGCTACAAGAGCGTTTGCATTTTGGTCTTCAGCATCAACACCAGTAATTGCAGCAACGAGCCATGGGGTCGAATGGGTCTGCTTCCATTTTTCGATTGCATGCTTCGTGCTCAGTTCATCGGTGGCTTGAAACGTCAAAAGCCAGTCGATTATCTCGTTTTTCTTGAGATTCGCCGGAACTTTGCTGTACTCAACCTCTGTTGCCGAATTGTCAGGATCAAGATAATTGTCCAGAGTCTTTGTTATTTCCTCGACGTTTTCCTTGCTGAATTTCTCCGCCACCAATCTGTTCAAATGCTCATCGGGTGAGACTCTAACTGCGACGAAACTGGCCAGTGAGGCGATGTCTTCCTTCAGCGATGCATAGGACGGGTTTGCTATAAGTTGCTGTATCTTTTGGCCGGCTTGCTCCAACAATTTTGTATTCAGTTCTTTTGCAAGAGTCGCCTGACGGATCATTGATCTGACGGCAAGATACCCTGCCATTTCTTTCCATCTAGAATCCACGTCAGCCGCGATGGCGTCAAAGTCTGTTATTGCTGTGTTGAAATTCTGCGCGTAGAAGTTTGCGGCAGCAATTTGATATGCGCGCTCTCGCCTTAAGTTTGCCTCAGCGGTGGCAGGCAATGGTTCGGGAATTTTTGTGTCCGGTATTTTATCCGAGTACATGGGCGAGCCGCAGTTTGCGAAGACGGTGTCTTGAGCTTGCACCCATTCTTTGACTTGAGCAGAGTCGACGCCGTATTTTTCGATCAAGGTTTTGAGAGATTTTGTTGCTGTTTCAAACGCGCTCGTCTGCGCGTTGCAATACGTCTCGTATGAATTGTCTTTGCTTACAGGGCGCTCGGTATCGATGTTCTCCAGCTTGCTGACACCGGGGACGGTGGCGCGCAGTTTTATCCAAGACTCTGAGTTGCCTGCGCAAGTTGACCCTGTGATTGATAGCCGTTCTTCCCAAAGTGAAGCCAAACCGTCTTGCTCGTCCTTTGATAATGGTTTGTTAACCAGATACCGATATGCCGCCAAAAGGTATGAGCGCGCATAGGTGTTTTTCAAAATTCCCAGTTGCCCTGCCGCGAATTTACTCATTGGAAAATCGGGATGGATTGTGTAGGTCCAGTATGGGCCTCCACCGAATGCGCAGGTTATTCCCGGCAACGTGCCGAGGTTCAACATGAATGAAAGTGACAGCGCGATGGCAAATGGTTTTTTCATAGATTGCTCAGCAACGAATCGACAGCGTGCAGTTTTTTCGCGGTCCATGCTGTTTTGGTGAAAACATAGACACGCACCGGAATTCTACGCTTCTGTACGATAGGGATCATTAGTTCGTTAACGGCGGTATCTTCCAATGACAAGCCAAGAGATCGCTTGGACCGCGCATCGATGAATTCTCGATGCGCGCGGAAGTAAAGCAGCACCTTCTCACGCTCGCGCCCGAGGCTGAACATCATGGGAACGGACTCGTCAACGGGAAGGTCCTTAATCCAGTTGTCAAAGAGACACCAGGAGGCCAGAGCCGTGATCGAGATTGGCATCTTGGCGGGCAGCGACTTTCTCAGGCGCGAAAGAAGCGTGCGGTAAAAGTCCCGTTCTGTTTCCAACGCGTCGAAATCAATTTGAATTTGCGCTGCATTGGGCGCGCGAGCCGCTCTTTCGATGAGCCACAATGTCTTTTCAAGCTGTTCGTTCGACAGGACTGGCTTTGGTCTGCGAAGAACATCAATGCGAACAGTCGGTACGACTGCAGTGTGCGGCGGTACTTTCAACGGCTGATTGCGAGTTTCCCATTTGACCTTTTCGCCCTCGAT
>JAYRNY010000838.1:0-1625 GCA_041911975.1 bacterium
AATGAATGGCTTCGTCAGATAATCATCGGCCCCCGTTGCAAATCCAATCTCCTTATCTGCCAATCCCGCTCTTGCGGTTAAAAACAGAATGGGCACGTCCTTGTTCTTGCTGGCGCGCACCCTGGAACAGAGGGAAACTCCGTCACCGTCGGGCAATTCCCAGTCAAGAACCAGCAAGTCATAGTCGGTCAGGTGCAGGAAATTGACGGCCTCATCTACGCGTCGAGCCGCATCGACGAGATAGCCTTCCCCCTTCAGCGCCTCTGTGACTTCGGTCGAAACCTGCTCTTCATCCTCGACAAGCAATATTTTTGCCATCACACCTTTGCCATCTACTCGTGCCTATTTCAGCCATTCCACGCACCCGACCGAAAAATCCCGAATCTGTCACCCAGCTTGTGTTTTACGAAATTTTATCCGATTTTTATTTTGGCCGACTATTTTGGGAATGTAAAAGAAATCAGCCGCCGGTTTGTTGTCCAAGTATCCGTTATTCAAGCATTACTCGATGGATGGAAGTATGAAAAATATACCTATTACATCCCTGCTCCTGTTCCTGAGCCTACTGTGCACCAGTCCGGTCTGCGCCCAGGACGGACAACTGTCTACAGAAGACAAACTGATAATCCTCAAGCAGCCGGCAGCCGTCTCCAGCGAATCGACGACCGAGCAATCGCAAAGAGCGGTGCAGAACAACAGCCTTTTGGAACAAAAGAAGTACGACGAATTGGATAAAATCGCCCGTGAGCTGAGAAAAAGCGGCGCAACCACACCTCAAGGGCTGTGGAAGCTCGATCTTTTCTACAACAGCTTTGTATGGGTTCCCTCCAAAGGGACGGAAAAAATGAGCGACCAAGACTATGTCAGTCGAATCGCCCAGATCACAGCCTGGGCAGATGCCCGCCCCAACAGCTCGACTGCCCTCATCGCCCTGTCGCATGTTTATTACAAGTATGCCTGGTTTGCCCGTGGTGGCGGCTTTGCAGATAAGGTCACCGATACCGGCTGGAAGCTCATGAAAGAAAGAAATGCCCTGAGCCATCAGTTGATTGATAAAGCGATGAAATTGCCGGAAAAGGATCCGCGTGCCTATTATCAACTTCTGCGGCTGGCGAAGGAAGAAGGAAATCACGATAACAACAGGTGCAAGCAACTCATCAAAGAAGCACGCGCTCAATTCCCGACCTATAAAAACACTTACTTCGTAAGGGTACTCGATCTGCAACCGCGATGGAACGGTGAAGATGGAGAGTGGGAGCAATTTGCCAAAGACAGCGCCGACAGTTTTGGCGGTATTGAAGGCGACAAGCTCTACGCACAAATTGTCTGGGCGGTAGAACGCACCCACTGGTACAGAGATGAAAACATCTTCCGTTCATTCAAACTGGACTATCCACGAGTAAAAAGAGGAATGACTGCACTTCAAGGACAGTATCCGAATTCATTTTCGCTCACCAGCATGTTCTGCTGCTTAGCCAGCCATGCGGGAGACAAAACCACAGCGCGCCAGCTTTTCAAGCAACTGGCAGGACGAGTAGACAAAGACACTTGGAACCACGAGCAAACGTTTGAATACTGGCGCAACTATGCGTGCAGTTAGATTCAACAGGAGGCGCGCAAAGTGG
>JAYRNY010000839.1:0-18224 GCA_041911975.1 bacterium
ATGCGGACCCTGGTTTTGGGCGCCGGCGCGACTGGCGGATATTTCGGTGGAAGACTGCAGGAGGCGGGAGCCGACGTAACCTTTCTTTTGCGACCGAAACGCGCGAAAGATTTGCGCGAGCGAGGACTTTCGATCAGTAGCAAATACGGCGACACGCACCTGGAAAGCTTGAAAATCATCGAAAAGGCGTCGGAGCCTTTCGACCTGGTCATATTGTCCTGCAAAGCATACGACCTCGAAAGCGCACTGGACAGCATCAACGGAGCCATAGGCAAGGATACGACTCTTCTTCCTTTACTTAACGGTATGCGTCATTTCGAAGTAATGCAATCGCGTTTTGGGGAAGAGAAAGTCATTGGTGGTTTTTGCGTCATCGCAGCAACGATGGGTCCGGACGGAAACATTCTGCACCTCAACGATATGCACACTGTCAAATACGGCGAGATGGACGGCAAGCCGAGTGCGCGCATTTCTGCAATTGACGCAATGTTCGCGCCGGCAAATTGCCAGTCATTGGCAAGCGAAACTATTGTCAGCGACATATGGGAAAAGTGGGTGATGATCTCGTCTCTCGCGGCACTCACCACGCTCATGCGCGCGACAGTGGGAGAAGTGGCGCGTGCACCGCATGGTCCCGAAATCGCCACAACCCTTTTCGATGAATGTCTCTCAGTCGCAAAAGCGCACGGCTGCAACCCGGCTGAATCATTCGCCAAGTCGATGAGTGGACGTCTTTCGGATCCTACTTCAACGCTGGCGGCGTCGATGCTGCGCGACGTCGAGCGCGGCAATGATGTAGAGGCGGATCAGATACTCGGAAATTTGATCGACAAGGCTAAAGAGAAAAACATCGCAGTGCCGACGATGCAAGTTGCTTACTGCAACGTGAAAGCATATGAGCAGAGACGCGCAGAGGCGACCGCAGCGACAGCTGGCGCAGCGAAGTAAACAGCGAAAACCCCGTATGGTCGCAGGCAATGCGACTCCACTATTCTCCTATCAGCAAACGCGGTATCAATGCCGAGCAGTCAGGGGCGCCCCTCTCGGGCAAACTAACGCTAAAGTAACGCTGGATGAGTCAAGCTTATTGTCAATTGCACGCCATCCCCGGCTAAACCTTCGATTCTCCAAAAGGAATTGCTCCTATGACACATGCTGCCCGCCCCACGGTCGAAGCCATTCGGAAAGACATTGCCGCCTTTGATGGCAAGGATAAAGGCGAAGGGCTCTCACACATCATTGACGAGATTTCCGAACTTCGTAAAAGCGATCCGCGTCACTTTCAAGACAATCTCAGAAGACTGAGCGAAGATAACAGCCTGACTAAACTTGGCTTTCCAACAGGCTACACACTGCTCGGCATGGAAGGAGGCAAGCTGTCCGCCGCAAACACATCAGAAAAAGGAAATGGTGAAATCGTCAAGCTCGATGCGCGAACAGGCAAGATTGAAGCACCAGTCAACAATAAATTGACCGACCAGGAAATGGGCAAGAACGGCAGAAAGTATCAGGTCGACGAAGCGGGCGGCGCTTACTATAAGGTCGGAGACAAAGGCGCAGAGAATATTTGGAATATTGCCAGAGACTATGCGGCCGGCAAGAACAACGGACAAAAGCCGTCCAACGCGGAGATTTTGGCTTCCGTAAAAGAGCTTCAAGACTTCAACAAGATCAAAAACATCAACCTAATTCACCCGGGCGACATGATCAAACTCCCGCCAAGTTTCAATACTAAGCAATGGCAGGGTCCTGTAATGCCTGAGACAGAGCCATTCAAGGCAACGCCGGCAGAAGCTCAGAAAGTTCTTGACCAGGGCAAGGCAGACAACATCATAGGCACAGAGCAAGTTGACAGACCGCTTGCAGATCAGTCAGTTGAGGACCTCATCAAGGCTAGCGCGACGCCAGGCGTTGACCAAGGCAAAGTCAAGGAGATCGCTGCAGCCGGCATAGAGAAGGGCGCTACCGATATTGACAATATGACCAAGGCTTGGGCTGCACTGCAAAACGCCAGCCCCGAGCAAAAGGCATGGATGCAGGAAAATGGTTTGCTCGGTAGAGACGGTAAGCCTGATATGACGACATCAGTCTTCATGGGAGTAATGGCTGACCTCGCATCAGACAAAGGCTTTGCCGGTGATCCGAAGAACAAGGATTTCGTAGACAGCTTGAACTACATCAAAGCCAATTGGGGCTTGAAATTCAAAGTCGGTGGCAACACCCACGTGGATCAAGCGTACTTCGATAGATTGATGGATGAAATGCGGAGCAACAGCGCTATGCTAGCAGCCGTAAGAGACCGCTAAGCTGAAATGGTTTGTTTAACACACACGCCAGTCTATCGGCGGCCTCTGCGAAAACGGCGTGCGGGCACTATTCTGCGCACAGGCGCTTCGCCGTTAGAACCCGGCTCCAAAGATCTGCCGACTACCTTTTCAATGTCGCCGACCAGGTGACGCTGCTCTTCAGACACGAATGAAACTGCTGTGCCGCATCTGCCTGCACGTCCGGTGCGGCCGATTCTGTGCACGTAGTCTTCGGGTGTGTCAGGCAGGTCGTAATTCACGACGTGGCTGATCGTTGGAATATCCAGCCCTCTTGCGGCAACATCGGTCGCCACAAGCACGGAAATCTCGCCCGCACGGAATTTCTTCAAGGCTCTTTCGCGCTGAGACTGGCTCAAATCACCATGGATTTCCTCAGCAACGACCTTCGCATCTTGCAAGCGATCGCTCACCCAGCCGGCTTTTCTCTTCGTTCGCGTAAAGACAAGCACTGCCTCGGCGTCGAAGTCTCCCAGCAGTTTCAACAAAAGTGCGTCTTTATTGAACTCGGTTACATGAACAAATTGCTGGTCGACAGTCGCGGCATCAACACGCTCAGTGTTGACCTTAACGATGACCGGATCTTCGGAGAACTCGTTGGAAAGGCGTCCAATGCGGTCGTCGATTGTCGCGGAGAACATCAAAGTCTGACGCTCTTTCGTAATTTTCGAAACAATGCGGCGCACTTGCGGCATAAATCCGAGGTCGAGAAGTCTGTCGGCTTCATCCAAAACCAGCATCTCAACCTTGCTCAAGTCGACGGCTTTGCGCTCCAGATGATCGATCAAGCGCCCTGGTGTCGCAACAATAATGTCGATTTTTCCTTTGAGCGCTCGCAATTGTTGGTCCATTCCAGCGCCACCATATAAGGTGACAACTTTCAGTCCCAAATTCTTGCCGAACAATTTGAATTGCTGAGTCACTTGCAAAGCCAGCTCGCGCGTCGGAGCAAGAACAAGCGCCCGTGGCTTATCGCTTGGTTCCTGCAGACATTCGACAATCGGCAATGCAAACGCCGCCGTTTTGCCCGAGCCTGTTTCAGCAGAGGCAAGAATGTTGTGTCCGTCCAGGATCAATCCAATTGTTCGTCTTTGTATTACTGTTGGTTCGCTGTATCCCGCTTCTTCGAGCGCAGCCAGAACCGGCTTGGACAAACCAAGCTCCGCAAATTTCTGCAATGTCAGTCTTCCTTTAGTTTCAAACTTATTTCATTTAGCAGCATCGTCGCCGCTGTTTCCAAATACGCCGCGGCTGTTGCACTCCGCCGCCAGGATTTTCAATTCATAGCCCTTTGGACTAGTTAATCGTCATGGCATTTATGAGCCGCTCGGGCCTCACCCGCCAAGATTAACTTGAATTATGCCACAAAAAACCCCGAATGTCAAAACTGGCGGGCATTTCGTTACTTCGGCTCGGGGGAAAACCGCCAGAGACCGTCAAGAGCAGGGCTGGTCGCCCCATTACGTCGATTTAAGAATACACCATCGTTACAGGGGCACGCGGGAGCATTTTGTGACACTGGTGCCACACCGGTGTTACCAGCCTGCCACAACCGGAGGCATATTCTGTGTGCATGGACGGCGACGCCTAGAATCCACAAAGTTTAGGGGAGCAGTCGCACCGGGCTTCTTGCTTGGGGACCCGGTGCGCGGCTGCATATTTGCCTGTGTTCCACAAATTCCTTTTCCTGCGCAATCCCAGTTTTCATAACGATTTACTCGGTCATGTGCCACCGCTGTGACAGATGTGAAACATCCTCGCCCCCCGAGTTATGTTCCACCTGCCACAGACCCACCGCTCATGCGGACCTTTCCATCCCACTACATCCGGAGAATTACCATGTGTGATCGATTTGACGACATAGTCATTCAGAAGAAAAAGGAAGAGGCGTCTCAATCGTTCGATCCGATTGAGCTGATGCTGTCGAAAAAAGAAGAACAACAACTGATCGCAGCGAAGAAGCTTGCTTCCAGCAGCGATGATGATTCCCTCTCCTTTGAACCTCTGGGCGAGCTGAAGGAAAAGTCGCTGAAGAAGTTGAGCGGCGACGACGATTCCGATCAAGACTACACACGACTGAAAAAGAAATTGGCTGATGACGACGGCTTTGATGCATCCATAGATGGCGCCATCAGACTGAAGAAAAAATTGACGGAAGATCAAAGTCTCGATGACGAAGGCGATGGCATCGTCCTTCAAAAGAAAAAACTTGCCGACAATGACTACTTTGATCAGACTGATGCCGAAGTGCGTCCAGTCGCCGGCTGGGAACGAGTGCTCGGCGCTGCAGCCTGGGTGGTCCCAGGGTTGGGGCCGACCATAACAATCGATCACGCCATAAGAGACGCAGCCGTCATGCGTGCGAATTTGCAGCGCGAAGCGGAGCGGCAAGAACTGACAATGGACAATGTTTACAACTATTAGGCGGTGCAAAACAAGAACGCGGTTTACCAGAAACGTTCAAAGGAATGGCGGCTGTGCAGCGAATTCAGTGTTCGAACCTCAACAAAGCAGAGCCGCCATCCTGAGGATTGCGTCATCTAGGCTACAATCTATTGGAACCCTGGTTTCCTGGCTGTCGAAGAAAATACCGACAATGCGCCTCACACTTTTGACCAAAGGACTGTTATTGGTAAGCATTCCTTTGTGCTTCGAAATCAGTATTTTCGGTTATTTGCTCTCGATGCAAAATCAGATCGAAGACGAAGCAAAACGCGTCAATCAGAGCCGAAAAATCAACAATGAGCTGAACAAATTCACACGAGGCATGGCACACGTAGCAGGAGTCTCCAGAAGTTGGGCGTACAAAGGAATGCGCCTGGAAGGTTATTACAGACTGCAGTCCGACATGCGCGCCAGTCTTGCCGAGTTAAAAGCCTTATATGCCGGTAATTCTGAGGCTCTGCTGCACATCCGCTATTGCGAAACATGCCTCGATACTATTGACAGGGACATTGCGTCGTACAAAGAAGAGGCAAAATATACTCTGCCATTTGAATTTCCGGAATTGGCCCGGACTTATTCGAAGAAGTTAAACGATACTCTTCTCCTTGCCGAACGGGCAGGCATCTTCGAGCTGGCAGACCAAGCAGGAGAACAGGCAAGCATCGACATCAGCGCGGAGAAAAGATCTAACGTTCTTTTTCTATTGAAGTGCGCGCTGGGCTTGAGCGTCGTCATCGCAGTCAGCATCGCCACTCTAATTAGCAAAGAACTCACATCTAAGCTCATGATCGTCAGAGAAAACGCACGCCGCCTGGCGCGGGGAGAGACGCTTCTCCCGGTGCTAAAAGGCAAAGACGAAATTTGCGAACTCGATCGCTCGTTTCACTATGCGGTCAGTAAGATTGAACAAGGCATTAGAAAAGAGCAAGCGATACTCGCAAATGCCGGTGATTTGATTTGCGCTTTTGATGAAAAACTCAAAGTGCAGTCGATAAATCCAGCAGGAGAAGCACTTCTCAAGCTCGACTCTGCGGCAATAATCGGGGCCGGATTTCTCAAGTTCATCAAGGAAGGCGAAAAAGAAAACATCGACAAACTGCTTTCGGAAGCGAAAGAAAAGGGCAGCCGAGTGGAGACGGAAACAGTTTTGCAGGGCGACAGAGGCACCGAATTTGATGCCATACTCTCCGTGAGTTATTCCGTCAAAGACAAAGCATTCTACTGCGTCGCCCACGACGTCACCGCCAAGAAGCAGTTGGAAAACATCAAGCGTGAAGTCACGGCGATGATAACGCACGATTTGAAAACACCTCTGCAAACTGTTCGCAATTATTTGGAAATGCTCAAGCTCGGAAAATTCGGCGAGCTCAATGAGCGGGGCGAAAAGTTTCTCGAGCTCACAGATCGCGAATCAGACCGCATGGTCAATCTAATAGAAAGCGTTCTGCAGCTCGAGCAGCTCCGTGCCGGCACAATCAAACTAAACAGAGATCAGACTGAGCTGAAACCAATTGTGCAAAAGAGCATCGAAGCAGTTCACGTACTTGCGGACAAAAAATCAATCTCACTATCAACCGAGCTGATGGATGTAAAAGTGTCCGGCGAAGCAAAATGGATCGAACAGATTATCGTCAACATTCTCGCCAACGCCATAAACTACTCGCCGGAAAAAACCGCCGTCAAAGCCGAGATGTTACAGGAAGGCGATTTCGCGGAAGTGCGCATCTCCGACCAGGGTCCGGGAATCTCCGACGAGGACAAGGTATTAATCTTCGAGCGCTTCCACAGAATCAGCAAACAAGCGCAGAAGGTTGCCGGCTCCGGTCTTGGTTTGACTATTTGCAAAGAGTTGATTGATTTGCACAGTGGATATATAAAGGTTGAAAGTACTCTTGGAGAGGGAAGTACATTTATATTGGGCTTCCCCACCAAAGCAGGTTGACACTTTAGACACTCACTCATGGCAAAAGTTCTCCTGGTTGAAGATGACGAAGCAGCAGCAGAGTTTGTCTCATCCTGGCTAAAAGACGAAAACCATATCGTCGAGCACGTCACCGATGGTCGCGACGGTTTGGAGTACGCCATTCAAAGCGACTACGATTTGATCCTGCTGGACTGGGATTTGCCGGGCATGAAAGGCGACACGATTCTCAAAGAGCTGCGCGGCAAAGGCAAGAAGACACCTGTAATCATGTTGACCGGCAAATCTCACATCGAAGACAAAACCGATGCCCTGGATGGGGGCGCCGATGATTATCTAACGAAGCCGTTCGACCTCAAGGAGCTTTCCGCCAGGATTCGCGTCCAACTAAGAAAGTCAGCGGATCAGATTGGAAATGTTCTTGTTCTGAGAAACATCAAACTTGATTCTCAAACGTTTAAAGCCACCATTGATGGTGTGGAGTTGGATCTGCTGCCAAAAGAATTTGCGCTTCTCGAATTCTTCATGCGCAATCCGGATAAAGTATTCAACGCGGATGCTGTTATGCGAAGAGTGTGGAAATCAGACAGCGAAAGTTCCACAGGCGCGTTTCGCACTGCACTGATGAGATTGAGAAAAAAGCTGGAATTGCCCGAAGGCGAGACGGAGCTGATTGAAACAGTGCACGGTCTGGGCTACCGATTCAATTCGTGAGAAAAGAAGCTTTATTGGTTTCGCGTCCGTAACCATCATCGATCTTCGGTATTGTTACTGGCCTGCCAAAAATGGACAGAATTGGACTGGAGCGGGTCAATAATCCCCCCGGTTACCAAGCTGTAATTACAGTGTGTGACGGGTTTGGAAGGAATTTGGAAAGGATTTAAAAGGCGCCGATCACGGAAATCAAGCGCCCGAGAGCGAAGCCGGGCACCGTTTTGGCGGCAGTTCCGGAAAGCACGAGCGGCGCGGTGTTAACGAATTACCCGTTTTCGGGAATTCACGAGAACGCATACGGCCCAATAAAATGATATTACGGCGACAAGCGGTTTCACCCCCCGCTCGAGTTGGCTACGCATTGAGAGAGGAATTTATGGTCAATTTGGCCTGGAAAAGCGCTGGAATCACAGATGTCGGGCTCAAGCGCCACGATAACCAGGACAACTATTACATCAGTGAAGACGAGCGCTGTCTCGTGGTCTGCGACGGCGTGGGCGGCGAAACGGGCGGGGCACTGGCCAGCCGTCTGGCAGTCGAAACCGTTGAGACACTCTGGCTCAGCGAAAAGCCGGAACTTGGCGATGCCGAGTCCGTAGAAGCCTGGATGCGCCGAGCCGTTCATGAAGCCAATACGTCAGTAAAACAGGCAGCCGACGCCAGCGACGACAAGAAGGCGATGGGAACCACCATCGTCATGGCGGTTTTCGGCGAAGAAGGCATCCTGCACATCGCGCATGCCGGCGATTCGCGCACGACACTGGTTCGCGAAGGCAAAGCTGAAGTTCTGACTACCGACCACTCTGTGGTTATGGAAATGCATTTGCGCGGGCAACTCACGCTGGAGCAATGCGCAGTCAACCCGTATAGAAACTTGATCACCAGATGCCTCGGGCACGAAGAGAATGTGGAAGTCGACTACTCGCAAAAGCAATTGCAAGACAAAGACTGGATAGTTCTCTGCACAGATGGCCTTTCCGAAGTTGTAAAACCGGAAGAATTAGGACTTACAGTAGCGAAACAAACAGAACCAAAAGAAGCCTGCGATGAGCTGCTCAAGATGGTCCTGGATAGAAACGCCCCGGACAATGTCACCATCATCGTCGTCGAGTACAAGGAAGTCGAAGCACCAGTGCCGACTACCGCCGATTCCAAAGGCAAGTAGCAGCTTTTCCAGTTCACCCGAATCATATGTTAGACACCATGCGTCGCCCCTTCCTTGTGGGGGCTCATTGCATGCGCCCTCATGCCGGCGAGCCGCCGGCGCTCCCAGGCTTCCACTCACAGTTGTATAATGCCAGTGCAATGAGCAAGAAACAAACTAAATCCAAGATAACACTCGTGCTCGTGGAAGATCACGAAGCGACGCTCAAAGGATTGAGAAGCGAACTATCCGCCGAGCCTGATTTCGAGGTGGTCGGAATTGCCACCACCAGCGAAGAAGGATTGAATCTTGCCAAAACGCTCAATCCTCATATCGTTCTTCTCGACCTGCATCTGCCGGATTCCGAAGGTCCCAAGTCGCTGACAGAATCATTTTGCGCGCTCGATGGAACACGTGTGATTGTTTTTTCCGGTGATGCGCGCGCGGCGATTTTGCAAATTGTTTTGCAAACCGGAGTTTCCGGTTATCTGCTCAAATCAGAGCCCATCGTGAAAGTCGCTGATGCAATCAGGCGTGTCGCATCGGGAAATGCACCTGTCATTTCTGCCGAACTTGATAATTCTCACCATCCGAAAGTAACCGGCGCCGAGCAGCATTTGCTCACGCTTTTGGCACGCGGCATGAAGTATCAGGAGATTGGAGAAAAACGTTTTACGTCACCAGAAACTGTGCGCAAACAAGTGGACGCGCTGCTCGACAAACTCGGTGTCGAAAGTCGTGAAGCGTTGATCGCCTGGGCGGTGGACAACGGCTATGGCAAATTGGATCCGGCGCCATGAGCAAGTTAGAGAACAAACAGCTCGATCAATCATCGGATGTTCTTCTCAATTCTCTGCAGGAGTTTTTCACGCTCTTGGGCAAGCGCTACAACTCGACTGTTCATGACGAGCTGCTGAAGATGACGGTGCAGCGCATCACCGTCGCGGACGGTGTGGAGAACGCTCCCAAACGGCTGGTGGTGGCAACTTCGCAATGGGCGCTCAGCATGCGCGGCCGCACTGGTCTCGTCGAAGCATTCATTTTGCCTGCCACGGAGTTGATGAACTTGCCCAGCAGTGAATTGCCCTCGCGTGCGAAATTGACTTTGCGCGTGCATGACGGTGGCTCGGGTGCCTGGATGGTCAATGACGTGATTGTCACAGGCGACGAGATGAATGCACTCATGCGTGGCTTGTTCAAAGACGTAGTTGGACGCACAAGGCATGACTTCGACGACATGCCTGAGCCGATGCGACTGATAGCAGGCGGTCAAAGTTTTGCCGGAACAGTCAGATCGCTC
This sequence comes from bacterium, assembly GCA_041911975.1. GTDB lineage: Bacteria > Cyanobacteriota > Vampirovibrionia > Obscuribacterales > Obscuribacteraceae > QKMZ01. Next base: position 9,849 of record JAYRNY010000839.1, read on the forward strand.
GTTGCGGAAAAACATGCGCTCGTGCAAAAAATAGTCGACCAACAAGAAGCGATTCAAAACAATCTCGCTCGCGACCTGCATGATGTAGTGCTTGGCAATGTCATGCTCTTGAGACGATCGGTTTCCGGTGGCAAGCCGTTGTCAACTGAAGAATTTATAGAAGTTCTTGACGAGATTGCTAAGAGATTGCGTGACGTCTGCCAAGAGTTGTCACCAAGGGATCTAAAAGACTGCGGGCTCCGTCCGATGATTGAAGAGCTGTGCCACAGCTTGTCGACCCGCGTCGGCTGCGCGACTCATTTCACCTGCCCGCCCGTCTTGCCGGACCTTCCACAAGAAGTAGCTCTCCACATCTATCGCATCGCTCAAGAATGTTTCAACAATATCGCCATGCACGCCTCTGCTTCGGAAGTGACTCTTTCCATCGATCTGTTGCAGAACGTATTCACCATGACTATCGCGGACAACGGCGTCGGATTCGATACTGAAAAGCCGGCGGCGCGGACACGCACAGGCGGCAGCGGCTCCAGCATCATTCGCGAGCGAGCTGAGCTTATCGCCTGCATTTATCCTGCTCGTGTCTGGTTCGATAGCCAACAAGGCAAAGGTGCAAAGCTCACTCTCGAAGTTATGGTCTCCGGACAGAGCGCTGAAAAGAAGCAGCCAGAATAAAAAGAACCCGCACTCTTGCCTCAAACTTGCGATAATGGCGGCGGCAGTTGAGAGCTGGTCGCTCTAGGTGTTATCGTAAAACACAGTGAGGCGTAGAGGAGTTTGACATTGGTTCAAGGACTGTTAATCACGCTTGGCGTTGTTATCGCGTCCATTTTTGGTTTGCTAATCGCACGAAAGTGGTTGGATAAACACCACCCCGAACTGAAGGGACAACACGATATCACGGACCCTTACTCGCAATTTGTTGCCATGCTTTTTGCCGTATTGCTCGGATTCATGGTGGCAGACTCGATGCAACGTTTCGGCGAAGCTCGTGAAACAGTGCAATCTGAAGCGTCATCTCTGGGTAACGTATTTAGAATTTCAGAAGGATTGCCAAAACAATACGAAGACAAACTCCGCGACCTTTGTGCGCAATATGCAAAAGAGGTAGTTGAAGACGAGTGGCCTATGCTCGCATTGCATAAAGACAGCCCGAAGGCCTGGCTAGTATACAGACAGCTGTGGAACGCGACCATGACTTACGAGCCTTCCACGCAGCGACAAAGTAATTCACAGCAAGCGCTGATGGAAGCAATGAAAGATCTCGGGAACTCTCGCAGAATGAGAGTTGAAGCTCTGCATGCCGGGTTGCCCAATGTTCTCTGGGTGATTCTATTCATCGGTGGTGCCGCCACAATAGTCTTCACTTATTTCTTTGCTGCCGACAATCTGAAGATTCAAATCATTATGGTCTCGATGGTCAGTCTCGTGATTTGCTTGAACCTTTTCCTGCTCGCGTCCTACGATGACCCTTTCAATGGTGATGTGAAAGTTACTCCGGCAGCCTTTGAAACGCAGCTAAATCTGTTCAAGCTCGAGCGCGATATCGAAGCGCACAACAAGCAACTCGAAATCAAAACGAATTGACTGTAAGGGCGCATACAATGCGCCCCTGCGAACTTTTAGATGATTCTCCGTATCTCTATTTCAGTAACGGGCGAATGTTTTCGACCGGGCGCCCGAGAACAGCTTTGGCACCGCGTTCTACTATTGGGCGTTGAATCAGATCCGGGTGTTCCGCCATAAGAGCAATCAGCTCCTTGTCGCTCAACTCTTTCTTGGCCAGACCCAACTCTTTGTAGACAGATTCACTGGTGCGCAGCAGCTCGCGCGCCGGGATGCCCATTTTTTTCAGCAACTCCGTCAACTTCGCCTGCGACAACGGCTCGACATAATAATTGATCTTCTCGTAGTCGGCGCCTGCCTCTCTCAATATTTTGTCGACCTCCCGGCATTTGGTGCAGGTCGGCTTTTCATAAACAGTGATTTTGTCTTTCATAGCGCCCTCAAAACGATTGGGATACCCATGTTAACACCGAACGGCAAAACTATTAACATGCGGCTTTCTGTTCTCTGCCAGGATGTACAAAAACCCCCACCCATAGGAGGTTTTTCAATAATGGTAGTGTTCAATAAGACTTTAAGTTCCGGTGAGGAACCGTTTTAGTGCGGCGCAGTCAAAAAAACATAACCGGTTGTGAGCCTGAAAGCGAAAAATCGCAGTTCATACTAGAATGCCAAAAGGAGACGTTCATTCGCCCATTAAAAAGCAAAATATGCGCTATCAAAGCCTGCTATACAAGGTCAAATTGGCGATGGCACGCGGCTCTCGGCCTACGCTCTACGCCATGCTTGTCTCCTTCTTCGCGCTGATTCTGATACTCGTGCCCGTCGCCACTCCGCAGTCCGGGATAGGCAGAGACGGTCAGCAATTAGTGTCAGTAGATGGCGCCGAAATTTATTTTGTCGTGGGCAGAGGAGATCTTTCGGTCAGCAGAGCCGACCTGGCGCATTACGTGAGAGACGCAGCGCGGGCTGTGGTTGCGTATTACGGTTACTTTCCCGTGCAAAGGGCGGTCGTCCAGTTTGTACCGAGCGATGATGACGGCATCGGGCTTGGCACTTCGACGTACAACGATGATGAGAACTATGGAGCAATCATCATCAATATCGGAGAAAATACGACCAGGCGCCAGCTCAGAGACAGCTGGACGCTCACTCACGAACTAATGCATTTGGGATTTCCTGTGGTCAGCCACCACTCCCGCTGGCTGGCTGAAGGAATTGCGACCTATGTAGAGCCGATTGGAAGAATGCGCATCGGCAATCTTTCACGCGAAGAGGTATGGGCGGACTTGCTCCACAATCTGCACAAAGGGCTGCCGACCAGAGGAGACCGTGGACTGCATTTTTCGCACAACTTCGACCGCGTCTACTGGGGAGGCGCACTCTATTGCCTGCTTGCCGACGTTGAGATTCGCCAGCGCACTAATAACAAGAAGGGACTGGAAGATGCGTTGCGGTCCATTGCCAAACAAGGCGGAACAGCGGCGTCGGATTGGGATGCAGAAGATGCTGTCGTCGCGGGAGACAAAGGCATTGGCGTGAATGTCATGCAAAACCTCTACGAAAAGATGGCAGACAAGCCGGTTTCGATCGATGTGCTCTCTCTCCTGCGCAAGCTCGGCGTCGTCAAAGCGGGAGAGAGCGTGCGCTTCGATGAAACTGCTCCACTGGCGTCCGTGAGGCGCGCAATCGACGGTCTGGACTGAATTGACACCATTTACGGTGCGCCTTTGAGAATCGGTGGATTGCCGAAGCAAGCGGCTACGGCTATATGTGCTATTTCCTCTTCTTTGTTCCTGATTAAACGAAAGTTCCACAAGGCGCGTTTCTTTGCTGCAGGTCAGGTGTCTCTTATTCTCTGGGGCTGGGGTCTCGCTCAATATCCTTTCTTAATTCGCCCCGATATGACCATCAACAACGCTCAAGGCGCTGCCTCGACGCAAATGTTGTTGATTGCCGCCATTGCATCAGGCGCCGTGCTGCTCTTTCCTTCCTTCTACTTCCTGCTGAAGGTCTTTAAGCACGATATAGATCAACCTATAAAATAGATAGCTAAAGCCAACGGTTCAAAACGCAAACAAAAGAGCGGCATTTCTGCCGCTCTCTTAGACTTTGGAGTCGCCCGCCGAGGGAACTATGGACCGGAACCGGAACTGCTTCTTCTGGGCTGGTTGAGCAGCGAATTCAAGTAAAGTTGATTCGCGACTTGGTTGTTGTTGTTGTTGTGGTGGTGGTGACCGCCCAATGTAACTGCAAGTGGAATTGCAATTGCGCACGAGACTATTGCCCCAACCACGGCGATCGCAGCTACCTTCTTAAAGGCTTCGGGACCGTTAGTGCTGGAGCTGGTTTTGGCTGGCTTAACAGCAACCGGCTTTCCGCATGTCGAGGTGAAGCTCATCTTCGGATTGGCGCCGGTCGTGCAGGTGAAGTTGAAAACACGAGCCGAGTGTATCGACGCAACCGAACTCATCGAAATTTCTTGTCCGCCGCAACGCAGACCTTCGTTGGTCACGTTGGAGATCGGTCCTCGGACCTGACTTCCGTCCGTGAGTTCAACGTAGTCGTTATTGCTCTGAGCATCGATGCTCGAGAGTTTCGGACCATTGTCGAAATAGGCTTGACCGCGAACGGTGTTACCCGAGATCGATGTTTTGAATGTGTTACCACTCAACTGAGTGACGTTGCCGCTGCTCGATGCGGTAGCGATTGTGATTGCTGTACCGGCCATCACGGCAAGTCCGCCAGCCAGCAGCAGTGAACCGACTTTGTTAACGGGAGCGTCGCCTTTAGGACCCGAAGCTGCGTCGTAGCTGACATCGGCGTAGGCGGCATAGGGGCAAATGGTGAATTGGAAAGCGAATATGACGCTTAAAAACAGAGCTAAAAATCTCACTGGTTTACTCCAGACTTTGCAACAGCTGACTAATTGGGACTCCAAAATCCCCTCAATTATTGATGACAGTAGTGCAACAGTCAAACGCCACGCCCTGCTTGACATGCAGAATAACAGGAGATTTTACACACCCCAAATATCCAATTTTCGAAGGCAGCTCTGAGTAACAGATAACAAAGCTTTTCAAGTGCTCCCATTAGCAAAAAAGCTTAATCTGTGAGATAACCCCTAATTAAGCAGCTGGCTCAGTAAATGCTTTACTACCTAGTAAGCATCAAAGGTCGACTGCGGAGGAGCAGGCGACCCCGGCAGGCATTCACACGATTGCCGAAAACGTTGGTCCACCAGGCTTTCCGCATCACGGATAGTCAAGCGCTCCGCCGTCAGCACGTTGCCAATCGGTACGCTGTTGATGGGCAAAAGGCCAGCCAACGTTCAATGGCTGATCAATATGATCCAACCCAAGTCAGAAAAACAGGTCCAGGCGGTTTTGAACATGACCAAATATCGAACAAATATACGTCCGACGGCGGCAACATTTATGGCGACTCTGGCAGCCTCGCTGGCGTTACCACTTTGCGCTCAAGCAAGTCCGCCCTTCGCTGGGCTCGATCCGCAGCCGCAAGCGCTGGCTCAGCTTGGCATGCCCGTTACGTCACCGCCTGTAGTAGCACCAAAACCGGCGACAAATTCTCAGCTTATGACTTTGCGTTCCGCCATCAAGGCTGGCAAAGCTTCAATGAAGATCAAGGGTGACGGCGTCACCACGTCTTCGGTGAGAATGCAATTAACCAATAAGACCAACCAGCCGCTGAAAGTTGTTGTTCCTGCCAACGAAATCTTGACGCCGAATGTCGGCGGCGTACAGACGATGATGGTCATCGCTGACGTTTTTATAACAATAGAAGTTGGACAAACGACAATCATCACGGTTCCGACTGTGTGCGCGTCAGTGAAGACGGTTCCGCCACCGCCAGCTGACGGTGTCGAGTTCGCGGCCGGCAACTATGGCGATCCGATTATTTGGAAACAGCTGTCCGGAATTTTGGCTGCCGCCAAAGAAATCGACAAGTCCGGCGGCTACAAAGGCATCCCCATGTCCGGCAGCGCGAAAGACCAGATCGCGCAGTTGGCTGTGTGGAGAGTGCTGGGTCTGAAATCCGGCGCACCGGAGCATCAGGTCACGCCGCAAACGATACAACAAGATCTGTTGAATGCCATCTCCGATCAGGTCAAAAGGAATCCTGCCTTGCTTGGACAGCTCGGTGGTGGATATACGCTCGATAAACAGGGTAATTTGATCGTTGCAGCCGGACAGAGAAAAACAATCGACGAACGTTGTAATCAGATCTTTGATGCAGTCGACCTGACGGTAAAACGTTCTACGGATCCAAAATTGAAGAATGTTGCCTCGCTGCCGACTGATTCGACCTGGGACACGTATTGCAACGTCGGTGAACGCGCATTCGACAGCGGAAACTTCATCGAGGCAGAAGAAATGCTCGGTCAGGCAGTCACCGAGGCTGAAGCGTTCGGTGAAGCCGACCCGAGGCTCTCGCGCAGTATTACCAGCCTTGGCAAAACCTATCTGGATCTGAGCTGGTACGAAAAGGCTGAGCCTCTCTTCTCGCGTGCGCTTTCATTGCGCGAAAAGGTCCAGGGACCAAAATCGTCTGAAGTGGCTGAAGTAGACAACTGCCTGGGCATGCTCAAACAGCAACAGACTATGTACGGACAAGCCGAGCAATTCTTCCAGAAAGCTCTGGCTATCCTCGATCAGGCAGCTAATGCCTCAAACAAAACCCTGGCTGACGTACTGAACAATCTAGGCAAAAACTATTCCTTGCAAGAGGATGGGGCCGCTGCCGAAGCACCATTGAAACGCGCTCTGGCAATCATGCTTCTCAATCAGCAGGCAGGACTGGAGAAAGGTCAGGTACCGCCGCCTTCTACCGAAGTTGCGGAAGTAGAGACCAATCTCGCCTGTGCATATCTACAGATCAACAAACCGCAAGAGGCGATAGCACTCCTGCAAAAGGCGCTGACCATCGACACCAAGGCACTCGGCGAAGACCATCCTTATGTCGCCAAGATTCTCGACAATCTTGCCACCGCGTCGCAAAAGCAAGGTCAAAATGACTCGGCGGAATTGTTCAAGAAACAGGCGCAAGCCATCCGCGAGAAGACACTCGGCAAGGACCATGAAATCATTGCCGCCCTGCCGCTTGGCACTGACTCTTTGACGAGAATCAAGTTGCACGTGGAAGGCGCGAAGGACATTGCCGAAAATCTGGCAAGCGTGAGAGCAAGCGCCCGCACCATCGCTGGTGACAGCATGGACAAGACTCGCGTCAACCGTCCTATCAAGGACAAGTGGGCACTAGTCATAGGCGTCAGCAAATTCGCCGATTCGTCCATCAACTTGAAGTTTGCGGCAAAGGACGCGCAAGACTTCAGAGACTTCTTGATCAAAGAAGCCAAATTCGCACCCGACCATGTGCGCCTTTTGACCGACGAACAAGCCACCAGAGAAAATATTCTCGCTACGGTAGGCGACAAATGGCTGCCTCACGTAGCCAATCCGGACGACCTGGTCTTGATCTTCATATCGAGCCACGGTAGCCCGTCGAAAGTCGACCTCAACGGCGTCAACTATCTAGTGGCTCACAACACCGATAAGAATAGCCTCTATGCAACAGGCGTACCGATGCAAGATTTGGTCTCGATGATCAAGAGTCGCGTGCACTCCGACCGCATAGTCTTGATGATGGATGCATGCCACTCTGGTGCTGCCAATACAGCAGGGAAAGGTCTTTTCCGGATTGCCAACTTCAGTGCGGACGAACTGGCACAAGGCAGCGGGCAACTGGTCATCTGTTCCAGCGAACCGACACAAACATCGTGGGAGTCCAAACGCTACCAAAACGGCGTCTTCACTCACTATCTGCTCGAAGGCCTGCGAAAGAACGGCGGCATGAACAAGCTGGGCGACGCCTTCAAGCACATGCAAGAGAAAGTGCAGGAAGAAGTACTCAGAGATCGCGGCGAATTGCAATCGCCATTGCTGAAGAGCAAATGGGTCGGCGACGACCTGGTACTGGGTGTAGCGCCATCATCTCCGCGCCCCGGATTCGAAGAGGACATACCCAAAGTGCCGGCGGCACAAGCAACCGCATCCAGCAAGTCGGCCGCAGGTGGTAAGACACCGTCGCCAGGCGGAAAAACTGCTACGCCGACCGCCAAGACGCCACAAAAACCTGTGCCTAAGAAATGAGATTGCAGGGGCGCATTGTATGCGATCTGTTTGTAGGCGCTCCGGTTCCCGCTGCGCTCACCCTCCGCGCGCATCCGACACTCGCTCCGGCCGCCCCTCTTACGGTTTCGCGGGCTGCTTCGCTGTGACCAGATAAAGATCCGTTCGGCCGATCTTTTCGTGGTCCAGTAGTTTGTAGTCGTTTTCCAGATGCTTCTTGAACATGTTATACACGGTCCAGGCAAGCAGCCAATTTTGCGGAGCTTCTCGAAGAATAAACCAAGTGCGCCCTGTCACTTTTTCCAATCCCGGCATCTCCAGCGAAACATCGAGCAGCGCCGTTGTCTCTTTGTCGGCGACGTGGTTGACGATGACGTCATAGGCTCTGTTGTTACCTTTGTAGTAATAGCGCATCAAGTATTCGGAATGGTAGTTCCAAATTACAATCTTGTCGCCCGGCTGTTCATGTGTTTCGATAAAGTGCGAGATTTCACGCCAATCTTCCGACACCGGGTTGGGATAGAGGCTGGCAAGATTCATAAAGATGATGCCCGAATAGAGAAAGCCCGCCAAGACTGCAAAAACACGAAGTTTCTCCAGCCGCCAGAGTTGGACCCAGCCAGCCGCAAGCAGTATGAACGTAAACGGTGCAGCAAACATCAAG
>JAYRNY010000840.1:0-6242 GCA_041911975.1 bacterium
GCCATTGCAGACTACAGCCGTGTCATTGAAATGCGAAAGACAAAGTCGGGCAAAGCGTGGGATGCAATCGTCAGCCGCTATGCCGGTCGATTTCTAGCGCCAAGCCTGAGCGATCTGTATGCAATTCGCGGGGAGTTGTATTTGAAGCAAGGTGAACGCGACAAGGCTATTGCCGATTGTAGTGAGGCAATCAAACTGAATCCTGGCGATGATAGAGCAAGGTTTGTCAGAGCTACGGTCTATCACCATTTCAAACAAACCGACAAGGCTCTTAGTGACCTCAATGAAATGATCAAAGTCAATCCAAGAGACGAAAAAGCACTGCAGTACAAAGCCGAAATTCTTCTGGACATTGGTAAACCGAAAGAAGCTATCGTTGCCATTTCTAAAGCGATTGAACTCGACGACAAAGACTGGCACAGTTTTGAAATTCGCGCACAGTGCCATCAAATGGCGGGCAACGGAAAGTTGGCAGCACAAGATATTCACCAGCTCAACGTGCTGCGAAAAATGCGTTATTAAGCGCTCCGGTCTCGGCTACGCCTTGATCTCCGCGCCCATCCGACACTCGCTGCGGATGCCTCCTCGGCACCCTTCGCTCGTCCGTCCGGATGAGTGTATTGCTGCTATTTAGGCGCTGAAGAATACACAGTCTCCGTCCTGACGTTTCGCCATCTCCAGATGCTGGAGTGCCTTTTGAATGAGGACATTGACCGAATCGCCGTCAACCGGTGCGCACGCTGCTCCGACGCTGACCGTGTTGAATGGACGGCCCGAGAAAGTGTGTGCTCGGTTCTGCATTTGTCTGCCTATACGTCTGACGATTTTCAAAGCTGCTACTTGTGTCGTCTCAGGGCAAACTATGGCAAACAAATTAGTTTCGATGCGGCCTACAAAGTCCGTGTCTCTCGTGTGCTCTTTGAGCAAATTGCCAAGGTAGGCTATCAACTCGGAGCCGGCGAGTGGCCCGTATCTCTCCGTAGTCAGGTCGAGATTGTCTATCTGCACCAGCAATACTGTGACAGGGCGCTGATATCGTTTTGCGCGCAGAACCTCATAGTTTAATTTCCACTCGGTAGCAGAACGATTGAGCAATCCCGTTTCGCGGTCCAGCAATTGCGGGAGATTTCTCTCCAGCAAGAATCCAGGATCGGTGTCGCGAAGCTCCTTTTTCACCGGTTTTGCTTTCACCGGGCGAGCGGGAAGCTGGGTGATTTTCTCGGAAGCAGAATTAGTCTTTGGAACAGCTGGAATGTTCGTGCCGGTTATAGACCTGATCCAATTGATAGTGGGCATTACTGATGCAGAAAACATGCTTCAATCTCCGCGCAATGCGAGGTTTAAATAGTAAGGGGAAAGAGCCGGGGTGGATGAATTTCAACTTCCTAATAATGATGCACGCAGTCAAGAAAGTAAATTCGCAAAACAGCAATACTCAATCGGCGTACACGAAAACGTGTATGAATCATTGAAATGCTGTATGCCATGCGGCTCCACGAGACCTTACCTGAAAGTAGGACTGCATCGCACGAGACCATTTGGAGCACGCAGGCAATGCGCCCTTGCAAAATCGTTCCTACTTATATACACAAAAGGCAAGGCTCAAACTTGCGTTTGAGCCCCCTTAACTTCCCCATCGGTAAATCTTCTAACGGACTCCCGGGACCAGTTAACGCCACACACCGGGCACGTCCGTCTCAGTGAAAAAATGATACTCGGCCGTAGCGGGCAGGAACGTGGCAAAAAATTCAAAGTTTTGCTAACTCTTCGGAGCGTGCAAAAACACCCGGCAGTGTGAAGTGGAATGTGCTTCCTTCTCCAACTTCGGACGTCACCCAGATTTTTCCGTTGTGCAACTGGACTATCGATCGGCAGATTGATAAGCCCAGCCCGGAACCTGCTGCACTCTTCGAATCGCCTTTCACCTGCTGGAAGCGGTCGAAAATAGTGTCCAACTTGTCTTTCGGAATGCCTGAGCCCTGGTCACTTACAAGTATCTCGACATCATTGCTGCGGCGCTGCGCGGAAAGTGCAATCTTGTCGCCGGAGCGGGAATATCTCACGGCGTTCGATACCAGGTTATAGAGGACTCTATTGATTTTTTCCGCATCGGCGTGGACGACGTAATCACATTCTTCAACGGAAAGCTCCATGCCATGCTGTCTTATCCAGGCTGCAGTACTGTCTTTCACCTCAGCAAAGAGAATACTTACATCGACATCGTCGGTATTGAGCTCCATGAGACCAGACTTGATTTTTTCAATGTCGAGCAAATCATTAATCAGAAGCATCATTACAGAGCTGTTACGCTCAGCCAGTTTTACGAATTTCTCGCCTTCCTGATTGAGCTCGCCAAATGAGCCTGTGGACAGCAGGTCGAAAAATCCTTGAATTGTCGTGAGCGGAGATCTGAGGTCGTGGGTCAGCATGTTGACCAACTCCTGCCTCTGGTTGGCGGTGCTTTCCACGTCCTTAGCCATGCGCCGGAAAGCCTTGTCCAATTCCGCAATCTCGTCCGTGCCGGTGAGCGCCGGTTGCAGCTCCTTTCCTGAGGCAAAGCTTTTTGCATTTGTGGAAATGACTGAAAGACGTGACGTAATTTCTTTGAACAAATAGATGGCAAGCAAGAAACTAGCAAGTATGTTCAACGCCATTACCAACATCGAGTATCTGAGGATGCGCTGGCGAAACTCAGCCTGGCGGGCACCTTCGGCATCGGCAAGCTCCTTTTCGTGAAATGCGACGATGCGCAGTTCCTCAGTGATCAGTCCTTTGTACAGCTCTCGAATATGGTTTGTCTTATTGTCGTAGTCATTGAGCAGCTTATCCATCCTGCCGGCTTTCAAATCGGCAACTGCCTCGTCAAGAATTGCCTCGGCTTCATTGAGGTTTTTAAGAGATTTGCGGATCATCGGCCGAAGGTCCGGCCGGTCGGCAGTCATGCGGTCAAGCTGGGCGTATTGTTCGCGCAGCCGAGGAAACATTTGTTTATAGCGCTGATCCAGGAAACCCTGGTTGAGCCAGCGTTTGCGGTTGTTGCTTACAACGTCCCAGACTTCAAAAATGGAAGAAACAAGCTGGTTGAGGCTATTGGAAAGTTTCCTGGCCTTAAGGGAGGCTTCTGCGTCATTTTCCGCCTCACTCTGGAGGTGGAAGATGAACACCACAAAGCCCAGCTCAAAAATCACTGGCACCGAGATTAGAATCAGGATCTTTGCCGTCAGCGATAGAGTCCGTCTCATCTGGCTCCTGTGCCCGGAAATACGCTTGCTGCAATATTAGCACCGTTTGTGTCGAGGGTCGCGGCAGCGGCATTTTCGGCAATTCTTAGGGCAACAACGTGACTGCCGCCATACCTGCTATATTTTTCTAGGCTTACCCAGGAATCTTTAGACTTAGGACTTCATTGTGGCGAAGATACTTTTTGTCGAAGACGACAAAGATTTGTCATTGACAGTAGCCAAATGGCTGCAGTCGCAGAATTATGCCGTCGATACCGCATTTGATGGCACCGAAGGTTATGAGTATTTGAAGCGAGGCAGATACGAAGTCATCATTCTCGACTGGCAATTGCCGGGAATGACGGGTGTGGCGCTGGCCAAGAAATTCCGTAGTGAAGGCGGCGCGACGCCTATTCTTATGCTCACCGGCAAGGGCAAAGTCGAGGACAAAGAGGAAGGTCTGGACGCCGGTGCCGATGATTATTTGACAAAACCGTTCAATATGCGTGAGCTGACAGCAAGAATTCGCGCCTTGCTCAGGCGCTCGCCGACTCCGGCCGGCGATAGTCTCAAGGTGGGCAATATTGAACTCGATCCGCAAAAGCGGTTGCTGAAGAAATCAGGTGTTTCCGTGCATGTCGTTCCGAAAGACTTTGCTGTGCTCGAATTTTTGATGCGTTATCCGGGCGAGGTGTTCAGCGCTGAGGCGCTCTTGCAGCGCGTCTGGAGCTTTGACAGCGAAGCCTCCACCGATGCTGTGCGCACTTCTATCAAACGTCTCAGAAAGGCGCTCGATGACGGCGCCGACGAGAAGAATTCCTGCATTGAAAACGTGCGCACGCTCGGATACAGACTGCGTGTCTAATTGAATCTTCCTGCATTGAACTGGTTTGCCCCTGGTGTGCAGACTGCCGAACCAGTCGGGCGATTTGTCACTATTCTGTCACGATTTATCGGCTGAAATGCAGTCAGCACGGCACTTGTGGGACTTTTACGAAGCGTGGGAATTCCCCCAGTGACTCACCTTCAGTTCGCCACTATGATACCGCTATTCCCTGCACGCACAATATAGAGGTTCCTATGGGACGTGGAGAACGAGATGCCGTTACGGACGGCTCGGGCAAGAACGGCCAGAATAAGGCTAATGAAGTTATTCATGACATAACCGGCACCTTTACGGGTCTTTTCCACCGCGGTAAAAAGAAGGTGGAAGAGCAAGTCGGCAATATCGACACCGATCAGATAAAGGAGCAAGCCGGACGCATCGGCGAGCAGGTCGGAAACGTCGCCAGAGAGCGCGTGCAAGAAGAAGTAAACGGTGTGCGCCGTGATGTGGATCAGGCGCGCCAGGGCAACTATGAACCATTGATCAAGCGCGGAATCAATACCGGCATCAATGCCGGCACCTTTGGTGTCGGTGGTGGAATCGTCGGTGAGGTGGCAAAACGGTTTGGCATCGGCGGAAAGATCACTGAGTTCGCCGAGAAGCAATTGCTGTCAGCCACCCGTGTTGATACTGCCGGTCTGGTCAAGAACATGGATCAAATGTTCAAGACTGTCGACACCAATGGTGACGGCTTCATGGACAAAGGCGAGATTCAAGCTGCCCAAAAGGATAAAGTCTTCTGGGCGCAGTATGCCTTTACTTTCAAGTATCTAGGCGATAAATACGACCAGCTGCAAAATCTCAGCAATGACGAGTGGTTCACTGAGAACAATGGTATTTCGCACAATGATGTTAAGGCGCTGTCCAAAGCAGTCGAAGGAGGCACCGGATTTGGTGCTGCAGTCGGCAACGCCTTCAACAACACGTGGGAGACCACCTGGCACGCCGGTGTAGCTGGTGGCGCTGCAGGTCTTGGTCATGCCTTCCTCAAAGGCGGCGGTGGTTCCGGACGCGTCGGCTTGATTGTCGGCGGACTGGCCTTTGCCGGCGGATTTGTGCACGACACGGCTGATTATCTCTTGTTCAGACGCGGAAGACTGGAAACAACGATCAAAGATCTCGGATAGTTGCCGGTTTGAAAGCATTTAAGTGGTAAGGTATTCAAGTTCGCGAATACCTTGTTTCGAAGTGCCGAAATTGCGCAGAGTCCAAATTATCTTCTTGGCAATGGCTGCATTGGCAAGTGCAAATTTAACCGTGCCGCAAGTTTTTGCGGCGCCCGCTGCCATTTCCAAAGACGCTCAGGTCGAGGCGAATGTGGAGCGGACTTTGAGCACCTTCAATCTCGAAGGTTGGCTTGCTCAACCAGTGGATGTATTTCCCCGGTTTGTCGAAGAAACGGCACAACAAAAAAGCGGACTTACGGGGCAGACAAATACGCCGGCATGCCAGATGTATGGCTTGGAGCCGCAGACCTACGACATTCTGGCCGAGTTCGGCTTGCGCAAGCACTACAAAATCACTTATCAACGAGGGCAGCGCTTCCTTCGTGTTTCGGTGTTCTTCTTTTCAAACCCCGAAGGTGCTTACGGCGCCTACAATTTCATGCGTCAGGGCTCGGCGACTGTTGTAGTGCGAGGAGCAGGATCTAGCGAGGACGACCAGAGCATCTCCTTTTGGAAAGGGCAGAGCTTTGTTCGTTTGATTCAGACGGCAGCCGATGATGATGAGAGCAAGGAAGCCTTGACTGTGCTGGCAAAGGAAATAGACGCGGCAATTCCAGCGTCCTCTCTGCCGCCGCTTGTGCTCAATCAGTTGCCCGTAGTCGATCGCGTGCACGGCACTGAGAAGCTGGTCATGGGACCGAATTCCGGTCGTAAGTTTTTCCCTGCGCCCTTCGTCACCTCACTGTCTTTGGAAAGAGCGCGCGCCGCAGTCACGGCTGACTACCGTTTTCAAATTCCTCCGGAGCGGCTAAAACTGTTGGTCATTGATTATGGCACCGTTGCACTTGCCGGCTCAGCTTACGAGTGCTATCGAAGCAGTCTTGATGCGGAGCACGAAACCAAAGACGTTTCGGATGCAAATTCGCCTACCGGCTTGGTCAAACTGGACAACGGATACATGCTCGTGCA
>JAYRNY010000841.1:0-2135 GCA_041911975.1 bacterium
CGCCTTCGAAACTGCGGCGGCATTATCATTCTAGACTTCATCGATATGGAAAAAGAGACCAACAGGGAAAAGGTGTTAGCGGCCCTGAAAGAAGAGTTGGCGAAAGACCGAGCCAAGACAAACGTTTTGGCCATGTCATCTCTGGGCCTGGTTGAGATGACTCGCAAGCGCACTCGAGAAAGTCTCACCCGCACACTTTGCGAGCCTTGCAACTATTGCGATGGCAAAGGGTACATTAAGAGTAAAACCACAATTTGTTATGAGATCTTTCGAGAACTTCACCGCGAAGGTCGGGTGAAGGAGGCGTCAATCACGCAGGTGCACGTGCATCCGGAAATTGCTGACTGGCTTTACGATGAAGAAAGAGAAATGCTTGAGTCCACTGAAGAGGCTTTGGGTCGTAACATCGTGATTAAAACAGAAGCCGCTTTTCACCTTGAGCAGTTTGAGGTCGTGAGCAGAGTTTGATGTTTCAGAAGACCGAATCGGGCCTCGTTGTTTCTTTGCATGTTCAGCCGAATGCTCCTAAGTCTGAAGTTATTGGCGAATTCAATGGCGCTCTGAAAATTAAAATCAAGGCGCCACCGGTAGACGGTAAGGCAAATTCTGAAATTCAAAGATTCTTGTCAGAACTTCTAGGTGTGGCCAAAAATCAGATCGAAATCTTGAAGGGCGATAAATCAAAACAGAAAAAAGTTTTGATCAGAGGCATGAGCGAAAATGTTTTTAAGGCGTCCATTGGCATTTGACGGTTTTGGATTGTTCAAAGAGCTCATCCATATAATTAAAGACGTTTTCAAGAGCCAATTCATAGGCCTTGCCAATCTCTGAACCCAAGTGACTGCCCCCTTGGCTCACCACAGAGTAGCAGGCGTTGGTGCTACCGCAGTACTGGCGTCCGCTCTGAGAAATGATTCCCATGATGGACACGCAGTCGTCGGACTCAAATTCTTGCCCAGGTTTCTCGCTCTTCACGGGGTGCCCAGAATTAATATAAATATTCAGTTTTGCTGGGGCGCCATCACTCACTTTCACGTCGGATGCGCCTAAGTAGGTGACCAGGGTTTCAGTGATTCGTTTTTTAAGTTTGTCTGAGTTCCCGTGATGTTTAGGAGCGCGAGCATCCAAAATTTCAAGGGAAACCTCGCGCTTTTTCAGAAATGCAAGCTTTGGCTTTTTCATTTCGGAGACGTCAATGTCAGGTACGTCCGCAATGGTTTCCGTGGCGCACGCCGAGAGCAGGCATAACCCGGAAACTAAAACTAATATTAGCTTTTGCATTTTTCTTGGAATTCTCTTTCCCGCGCATCGCTAGCGCAGCCATTGTTCAAAGAGTCGTCCAGTAAACCTTCGCACAAAGCAGCCGCACTATCAAATGTGTGCCAGCCGGTGTCGCAGTTATTGACATTGAATCTATAGCTCAAATTGTTACCGCCCTTGCCGGAAGCTTTGGGAGTTTCAGGAGCCGCGGGCATGGCAGGCATAGAAGGCATGGTTGGCATTTCGGGCATATTGATTGTGGATTGTCTGGGGCTTTCACCAGATGGGGTCACGGTGCGGCCATTTGCTGCATTTGCGACAGGAGCCGCGGCGGCTTTGGAATCACATTGCTGTTGATAACTCTCCATTCTCAAGCCGAGGGCGCAACCTTTGTTAAGGGCGTCGTCTTTTAGGCCATTGCAAAGTTCTTCTTTGGATTTGAAGCTGTGTTTTCCGGTATCGCAACCATTTTGCACAAACTGGTAAGACAGGTCCTCTGATTTAGAATTCGAACTGCCACCACAGGCCCCCACCAATCCTGAGCAAACCAACAACATTCCAGCGAAAATCTTCTGCATCGTTAAATCCTTCCAAAATAGGGTTCGCTGGGCTTATCAGCAAATCCAATGCCTGCTCTGGATGCTCTAAACCAGCGAAGTTCTGGTGGTTTATTGTAACTATTGGGTACTAAGAGCTCATTTTGGGCTACGAAGTCTAGCGGAGTTGAGTGATCTGAGTGTCCAAGATTTCGCCGGTCAAATCGGTAAGGAGTCTGACTTCAAAAATCCATCCATAACTTGGAATGGTGAACTGGTAGGAGTTCATAACGTGTCCTTTGAAATGAGGGATATTAAGTGGAGTTTTGGAGTAGCTGA
>JAYRNY010000842.1:0-3372 GCA_041911975.1 bacterium
ACATCGAAGTCGATCCTCATCACTTGATTGAGGATACGGGGATCGTTCTTGGGGAAACGGTATTCAAAGCACTCGGAGGCTTCAAGGGCATCGAGCGCGCCGGTTGTTTCGCTTATCCCATGGACGGCAGCCTGGTGCTCGTGGCCATAGATATCTGCGGGCGCCGCAACCTGACCTGGAAATTGCAGTTCGGCAATTTTACCGTCGGCAATCTGGACCCCAATCTTTTTCGCGAGTTCTATAAAGGTTTTGTCGACGGCTTGCGCTCTACGCTGCACGTGAAGATGCTGGAAAGCGACAACGATCACCACGTAATCGAGGCGTCGTTCAAAGCGCTGGCCCGCGCTTTGCGGCAGGCGATAACGCCGTTGCCCGGTAACGAATATTTGAGCACCAAGGGAGTCCTCGATGAAAACTGATGTCGATCTGGTCGACGTAGCAGGAGGAAATCTCGGCAGCGTCAGGCGCTGCCTGGCGCGTCTTGGCGTGTCGTACGACCTGGTAAATCCCGACAATCCACCCTTAGGCTCTCGCCCTATCATTTTGCCCGGTGTCGGCAATTTTGGTGCCGTGATGGCGAATTTACAGAAAGACGGGTTCGATAAAAAGGTAAAACGATTGGTTCAAAGCGGTACTCCCTATCTGGGGATTTGCGTTGGCATGCAAATCCTTTTCGACTGGGGAGAAGAGTCGGACAGTGCAGGTTTGTCGTTGCTGCCTGGAAAAGTCGTAAAATTCAAGCAGGGCAAAATTCCTCAGATTGGTTGGAATAAGATTCAATGCCCGGCTGCAATTGTGAAGGATTTGGACCCCTGGCCGGAAGGTTATGTATACTTCGTCAATTCCTTTGTCGCCGAGCCGGAGAGCGAGGGCGATGTTTTATATACGGCTGATTATTTCGGTCAATTCTGCGCTGCCGTTCGCCGAGACAATATCTGCGCATTTCAATTTCACCCTGAAAAGAGCGGTCCTTTTGGCCAGTCACTTTTAAGGCACTGGCTGGAATCGGTTTCTATCCGTACCACGGAAATGCTTGCCGGTGAGTCCACTGATTTGGAGCGTGTGGCATGCGCATCACCGGAAGTGGAAAATGCTGACTAAAAGAATCATTCCCTGCCTTGATGTAAGAGATGGTCGCACCGTCAAGGGTGTTAATTTCACTAATCTGCGTGACATTGGCTGCCCTGTCGACCTGGGGCTGATGTATGAAAACCATGGCGCCGACGAGTTGATGTTCCTCGACATCACTGCGTCGGTTGAGGGACGTGCAGCTATGCTGGAGTTCGTAGAAAGAGTAGCTGACACTCTGTCTATTCCTTTCACCGTTGGCGGTGGCGTTTCCACAAAGGAAAATGTTACTGATCTTTTGAACGCCGGTGCGGATAAAGTATCAATAAATACAGCGGCAGTGAAGAATCCTCTTCTGATTAACGCCGTTTCTACGCAGTTTGGATCGCAATGCTGTGTGGTTGCAATTGATGCACGCAAGAAGGAATGTTCAGGTTCTGGCGTCGATGCAGTCTGGGAAGTCCTCATCAAAGGCGGACGAGAAACAACCGGGCTCGACGCTCTTACGTGGGCTGAGGAATGCGCGCGACGCGGTGCCGGAGAAATTCTTTTGACGTCATGGAATCGCGACGGAATGCAAACAGGATTTGATCTGGAAATGGTAAAAGCATTCTGCGAGAGATTGCCTATACCGGTGATAGCATCCGGCGGCGCCGCCAATCCCGCCAGCTTCGTCGATGTATTTCAAAAGGCCGATGCAGACGCTGCGCTTGCGGCAAGCATATTTCACGACCGCATCTACAGCATTGGTGATGTGAAACAGGCGGTGAGGGACGCGGGGATAAGTGTCAGAGATTAGCGGAAATCAGAAAGACAGAATCAGTCTAAAACAGAGAGCAGAAGTTTAGCTACAACCAGAGAACCGAAAATGATCATACCCAGCATCGACATTATGAACGGAAAGGCTGTCCAGCTGAAGCAAGGCAAAGAGCTGGTTCTGGAGAGCGAGCGCTCACCTCTCGAGTTGGCTCGTGAGTTCAATCGCTTCGGCGAAATTGCTGTAATAGATCTCGATGCAGCGATGGGCAAGGGAAACAACCGAGATCTGATAAGAGACATTTGCAGGATTGCCGATGCCAGAGTCGGTGGAGGAATTCGCGATGTTGAAACAGGGCGCGAATATTTGAAAGCAGGCGCCAAGGCGCTGATATTCGGCACTGCGGCATGTCCTGAGATATTGGGTGAATTTCCCAGTGAAAGAGTCATGGTGGCACTTGATCAGAGAGGTGGAAAGGTCGTCGACAAAGGTTGGACGAATGACACTGGTGAATCGGTCTGGGAGCGCGCGGAACGCTTGACTCCATACTGCGGTTCTTTTCTCACTACCTTCGTTGAGAGCGAAGGCGGACTGGGAGGAATTGATATGCAAGCAGTGAAAGAGGCGAAGGAAAAATTGAAGCGCCCTGTCACTGTAGCTGGTGGCATCAAGGCGACTGAAGAAATAGTGGAAATTTCTAAGTTGGGTCTCGACGTGCAAGTGGGAATGGCGCTTTACACCGGCCGAATTGACCTGGCTGAGAGTGTTGTTGGCGCTGTGAGATTCGATTGTAACGGGCTGGTGCCTATTGTCGTGCAAGATGCTGGAGGCAAAGTGCTGATGCTGGCCTATGGCAACGAGGAATCGTTAAAACTGGCGTTGACGGAAGGAAAGGGCATCTATTACAGTCGTTCTCGCCAGGAAATTTGGCGCAAGGGGTTGACATCCGGCAGCGTGCAAGATCTGATAGCCTGCCGCCTTGATTGCGATCGCGACTCGATAATTTTCACCGTGAGACAGACGCAAGGCGCATGTCACAGTGGCGCCTATAGCTGTTTCGGCAGTGCGGCCGCACATCGCGGTTTTGCCATTGCAGATCTCTTCGAAACCCTGCGCCAGCGCAAGGAAAATGCACCGGAAGGCAGCTACTCGGCGACACTGTTTCAAGACCGCCAAAAACTCTCCAAAAAACTTATGGAAGAAGCTTTTGAGGTGGTATCGTTTAAGTCTCGTGAAAATCTTCGCTGGGAAATTGCCGACTTAATTTACTTCGCGAGCGTGTTGGCAGTCGACGAAGGTATTGATTGGAAAGAAATCGAGCTTGAGCTTGGGGGACGCCATAGATGATTCCGCTTTACAAGGGTGCAGACGCCATTGCCTGGTTGAAAAAGATGGCCAGTGGCGCGGGACCTGACTTGGAATCAATACCGGCGCCGCCGCCGCTAACGGGCAGCGCGTCCTCTGGTCCGCCGATGACCAACGCGAAGCACAGCGGCGCGTTCGGCGTACTCAATATTCAGCTGGAAGTCGAGCAAATCATCAATCAT
>JAYRNY010000843.1:0-1627 GCA_041911975.1 bacterium
GCAGTAAATAGGACAAATCAATAGCCAGATCCAGAGTGCTCTGCTGCACTACACTGTGCATAACAAGCACTCTGCCGGCGGACATACGGGCAAAGTAAGATACATTGATTGCGGTCTCCAGATCTCGTTGGCTGATCAAACCTGCTTCATACATCAAATACGGCGGCTCACACTCACGCACAGTATCAACAATCTCGAATGCCGTCTCTTGTACCGGATCAAAATTCAAAGGCGAAAAGTTAAAATCATTCATCCAAGATCTCCAAAACCTGAGGGTTTAGAAACACATCTGCGCAGGGGATGCTGCAGCACGGGATTTTAGTTTGCACCATCGAAATGGCAAACAAATGGCAACACAGCCGCCGCAATATGTCGACAACCTGATAAATCCAGCAGTCAGATGAGAGATCGTTACCTGGGGTGGAATAAATATATGAACCAGATCGTCTAATCGAGAACTTTTCGTATTGAACTCAAAAATGGCCCTCGTACTCATAGTCTTTCTACTCCTCGCCGGATGCAGCATCGGCGGCGGACCGTCACAGAAGGAAATTGAGGACCTGCTCTCTCAGGCGAGAGTAGACACTGCCGCGAAGCAATACAAGGACGCCGAAAAGAAGCTTTTGCAATGTTTACACCATGCTGATAAGAACACGCAACTGTACCTTCGCCTTGCCGCTCTCAATCAACTTGTAGATTTGGAATTAGCGCGAAAAAACGAATCGAAAGCCAAGTCCTATGTGTGGGAAGCAGGAGCGATTGGGGAAGAACTCGCGCGCTCCAGCTCTGACAAGCCGCATGAAAACGAGTCTCGCTTGCTTTCAGAAGCTAGAAAGGCAATGGTGCGATGGGCCGACAACTATGCCGAAGTCGGTCACTTTGACTCGGCAAAGACACTCTATACCAAAGCGCAAGTTCTCGAAACGCGTTCCGGCGAGACTGTCAATCCTGAAGACTCGGCTGACTATCGCTTGAAAAAACTCGACGAGAGAATCAGCGGCGAAAAACAAGCCATCGATCATGATAATGGATTGGTGGACGAGAAAGACCCGCGCTATCAGGCACGTATGCAACGCACTAAGGCAAGAAGAAAACTAATGGAGCAGATTCGCGCGCTCAACCAGGAGATGGCGCGTAAACCAGACAAGGAAACGGCCAAGAAGATGCTCGCCTTACTCGAACAGATCCTGAAAAAATGTGGTGTCCGCGAGGTGGAATACCGAGCCGCACTCTGCACGACGGTCCAGTATTCGTTCCAATTTGGAAACCGCGAGAAGGCGCTTTCTCTGCTGAAAGAGGACATCTCTAAATTCGACAATATCAAGCAGTCGGATATAGACAGAGCCGATCCTACGGCGCTTGAAAATGCGAATTATCTAATTACCGATCTTTCGCAATTTGCAAACCTGATGACACAGGTAGCCAATATTCCAGAGGCATGTGCGCTATCAGAGCGAGGTCTAAAACTGGCGGAGCAAGTACAATTTCACAATTGCGTGCAGCATGCTGACCTGTTCAAGTCCGCAGCCTGGTGCAAAGAGCGCCAGGGCAATTTTGCAGAAGCTATTCGGCTGCGCAACAGCCAAATTGAAATGCTGAAGGCGCTAAGGCAAACCAGCAAAAATGC
>JAYRNY010000844.1:0-8551 GCA_041911975.1 bacterium
AAAGCACGGAGAAAAAGCGTGATCACCACTGAAGACATTCTTGGCAAATGGACAAATTAAATGCGACTAGCAGGCCAAAAACATGCGATTAACAGGCCAATTTGAAATGCGATTTGCCGGCCAAAAAAATGCGAATACGCAGCTGCCTTCCTTTGGTTTGCCGACCGACAGTGAAGGTGATTTCTTCGCTTCCTGTTCTCTCTCCAGTCGAGTATAGAAACAGCCAACCACAAAACCGACTGCGAATATCAAAAACGCAAGCAGTATCAGCTCCGGTTCCAGCCTAAATGTCTTGGCTTTAGTCAAAGAGCTTGCCGTCTTTTTCGACGTAAGCAATTGAGTTCCATCGCCTTCAGAAAGCCTGCTGGAAAAATTCACCAGCTCCTCTGTGAGGATGTTTGCAGATTGATATCTTGAATCAGGATCCTTTTCAAGCAGCTTGGCTACCATAGCCTCGATTTTGTCAGGAAACTCAATTCCCAGCGAGGCTTCTTTGAGAGAAATGGGAATATCAGTCTGATGCTTCATCATCGTTGAAAGAGCACTGTCACCTACAATTGGCGGTGCGCCAGTCAGAGCCTCGTAGATTACGCAGCCTAGCGCATAAAGATCGGAGCGCCGATCCACGCCTGTGCCTAGGCACTGCTCTGGGCTCATGTAAAGTGGACTGCCAAAAATCTCGCCGGTCTTGGTCAAAGTCTGTTGATTGAATTCGTCCTTGCCAGTCAGTTTTGCAATGCCAAAATCAACCAGTTTGACCGAGGAAGCTGCGGTCTCACCAACGCTCTTTTTTTCAAGCATGATATTGCTTGGTTTTATGTCACGGTGAATAATTCCGCTTTCATGAGCGCAGGAGATAGCAAACCCTACCTGGGTGAAAATCCTCACGACTTGCTCAAGAGGCAAGCGTCCATGTCGCTTCAATACCTCTGCAAGTGTCTCGCCTTCCACCAGATCCATGATGAAATACGGCTGTCCGTTGGTCAGCAATCCAGAGTCATAGACCTTTATGAGATTCGGGTGCTCCAGCTTATTTGCAGTGCGAGCCTCCATGTCGAATCGGCGCCATGTAGCGTCATTGGTCTGCTGTTTGTCCAGGCATTTAAGTGCGTAATTAGTTTTCGTCTCGACATTCACAACACGATAAACACTGCCCATGCCGCCGCGACCAAGCAAGGCTTCGACTTTAAATAGTGAGTTAATCACCGTCCCAGGGATTAGATTTGTCTTGGCAATAGAATCAGTGGTGCCGTTGCCCAGTCCCTCTTCGACAGCGTCGGTCACTTTTATTGTTTTGCTCTCTTCTGGTTCCATTGCTGCTCGTTAATACATACCCTTGAGCCTCAGTCGAGTCCGATTATGCGGCGTGGATGCTTAATTGTCTATCCAGATAGATAACCTAGGCAATTAAATAGCCGGCTCGATTTTCAAGGAAAGCCAGCTGAGAAATCATTCTTTGTGATGAGGGTGAGGTCTGGGAGAGTACTATACTAATTGTGCAAGTTGAGATTGAAACGACAAGCAAAGATAAAAGACATAAACAAAACGACAGCGTCAAGTTCTACTCCTAAGAGTATTGTTTTGAGGACGCTGTCGTTTTGTCAATGAAACAATTGATTGCTTGTCCTGAATTTTGAAAACTTCAGAATGGAGTTGATCCAAGGCGAATGTTTTTTGCACTTTGGCACGACCGAAGAGTCAATCCCTGACGTCAATGCATAGATTGTAAAGGAAAAATTAACGCTTGACGGCTCGCCGATTTTTTTGCTATAAAAAATCTTGGAAGGTTTTGGTCCTTCCGTTAGGTCAGTGAAACACCTGTTTGCAATGACGAGGAGGTTGGTTCGCTTAATCTTGAACGGAATTGAAATCTCCAGATAAAAATAAGAACAGCCCGCCAGGCTGAATACAGGAAAAGACAGGGGCAGCAGAGCAGTTGCTGCCCCATCCTGAAACTAACTTTGATCGCTAACTTATTACTGATTCTGAATCATCCCACTTGAGGAGCGGAGGTGATGTCTATGCTCAGAAACAATTGGCTCAATGATTATCTTAAAGCCGGTAATTCATCTACTTCAAAAGAAGTGTTGGAGGTGCTTTCTGCACATGAAGATGCGCGAATAAGAAGACGTGTGGCAGAAAATGAAAGTACTCCAGAGCGAATTTTGGAGCGCCTGGCCTGCGACAGCGACCCTGATGTCAGGTTGGCCGCAGGCACTAATTGCGCAACACCGGTAGATCTGGTGTTTGCTCTCATATTAGACGAGGACCCGACCGTGCGGCACGGACTGGCGGAAGATCCGCTTACTCCCATAGGAGTGCTGAGAAAGTTGGCTCTCGACGAGAATGCATATGTCAGCCACCGCGCTCAAAAGACTCTTGCCAGTCTGCAGAAGCAATGGTCGAAAAACAAAGAAACGAATTTGGTCGCATTCCCGATCGCCAATACTGGCTGTTTTGCCACATAGCACTTTTCCACGACGCACACAACAGACGAAGAAAGCAGGATTTACTGTCCTGTTTTCTTCATCTAAATAAGGGTCAGACCAAAGGACGCGCAGCGTTACTGACTATGCGCTTATCGGCGTTTGATTCTCTTGAATCCACACCGACATCTCCTTTATCTCAACTGATTTGACACGTACACCCCAGCTCATCGTCTGCCGGCTGAGAGTTCTTGTGAGGGTGGAGTTCAGTTGCGCTTCGTTGGCAAGAATGTCCTTGGCTTTATGTTCACTAATTGTGCTTCTCAGCACTGTCTGCACCGCTTCCATGGTATGCACAATTGGATCGTCGACTTTCGCTACAGCTTTCACCGGGTCTTTTATGTGAAACCGGCATAGTGCAGAGAGCCGGACTGGAATCTTGTCTAAAGTGGTTATCTCGACTGGAGGCGTTGATGAAGCGGTGATACGCGTGTCAACGCTTTGAGAACGGTCGATCAGTGGAACTACCATTTGCATGCCCGGACCCTTATGCCCGATTATCTTTCCGAATCGAAAAATGACCAGGCGATCATGCTCCCTTACAATCTTTATTCCGGAAAGCAAGATCATGAAAAAGAGGACTAGAATTCCGCCGTAGATTTCGTTCACAGCCAGTGTCCCGAAGGTTTATTCAATTCTAAGCAATTGTTGCTTTGCCTGTGACTGGGAAAAACCCTAGCCTATTTGCCGAGCGCGCTTAAGCTTAAGCTTCAATTCTTATAGTAAATAGGCAAGATCATCGTCATGCAAACTGGTCTCGCGCGCTCTGATGGCTCTTTAGCAGGAATCGGCGTCGGCGCCAAGCAGAGTAAGTAAAGGTTGAGGACTGTCCCGGCGCTTGCCTGTGTTTTATCGACTGAATGTTATGCACTTCTAGTGCGCGTTTAGCCCTGACAGGATTATTGGTGGATAGCCAAGTACGATTATTAGAAACGAAATTGAGAGACCGACTGGTAGTTCGTTGAATTTTCTTGCCGTAACTTTTGGCAGGCAGTAAGTCAGTAGAAAAAGTGACTTGTAGGCTACCTGAAGCATTAATACAGGAATAAAGAATTTCGGCCAGAAGAATCCCGCTATAGAAAGGAGCAAAATTGCAGACCACAGAGATGCTACGAGCAAGCGTAATCCTTCCGAATTTTTTATGGTGCCTTGAAACGCTCGAATTGGAGATGATTCGGTGTCGCAATACATGGAAATCAGAACTGGTGTCAATACCAAGAAATTCACAGTGTAAGCGAGCTTCACCCATAGCATGTCCATGACAAGAGTCTCCTGCAATTCTTATTTGCTGTTATTGTTGCTTCGTTCACCTACAGTTCACACTCAGATATTATTGTTGTGGGTTAGCCTGAAACCAGGCATGAGGCTTGAATTCAGAAGCAATCGGTTTGATTTGACAGTAAAGCAGTTTGATGCGCTTTGAGCAAGCGCTGATGTGGAAACAAGGAGTAGATGTAATGCAGGTGCCAGATGCCTGGTACGTGGTTGCTTCCAGCGATGAAATTCGCAAGAAGCCTTTGTGTGTCAGCCTGTTATCCAGGCAGTTTGTATTGTGGCGCGATTCATTCGGCAAGCTTCACATGCATGTAGATGCTTGCCCTCACAGATCTGCGAGCCTGAGTCTGGGAGAAGTGATTGATGATTGCATCAGGTGTCCGTTTCACGGCTTTGCATTTGACACTCAGGGGTCGTGTTCGTTCGTTCCTGAGACAGGAAAACCTTCTGCAAACCTGAAACTAGAGACATTGGAAGTGCTTGAGCGAAACGGTTTTGTCTGGCTCAAGAGAGGAGACAGCTTACCGGACTCGCCTCCATGGTTCGAAGAACTCAATGGCAGGCTGTCTATGTACGAGTCTGTTCATGAGTGGCCGACCCACATTTCCCGGTGCGTCGAGAATCAGCTTGACTATGCGCCCTTGCCCTTCGTGCATAGAAAGACAATCGGCCGCGGGCTGGATGTAAGAGGCACAAGGCGCATTGATTGCCATGACGGCCGGATCAAAATGTTCGTGGACGAGGCTGATAGCGAGATTCCCACGATTCAGTTTATCTTTCCGAACCTCTGGTTGCTGACAATCAAAGCGAGGAAGTTCTTTCAATTTATTGCGTTTGTTCCTGTGTCACCAGAGACCACTCGCTTGTACCTTCGAGCCTACCAGGGGGTTTTTGCGCTCCCTCTATTGGCTCCTTTGCTTGGCCCTATATTCAACAGGTCCAATGCAATAATTCTGAATGAAGATCGCAGAGTTGTTGTTTCTCAGCGACCGTTGGATTCGAGCGAAGCGGCAAATGAAAAGCTGTTTCCGAGTGACCGAGCCATCGACCATTTCCGTCGACTTTGGCGAGCCGAAACTGCCGACTAGCGGGTCCATTTATCTAAGCCCGACGAAGACAGCCTGTTGAAAGAGATGCTGCCGCTAAGGCGGCACAGGTATCTTACTCTTATTGAAAGATTTTTCCTTATCTGCGAAATCCTATTTGCAGGCAACAGGCAAAGACTTCAGACCACGCAACGAAAATGGCTCTTTATACTCGAGCTTATCTGTCTTCAGCTTGAGATCGGGCATTCTCTTCAACACAGCGCTTAGGGCAATCTGCGCTTCCGTCTCTGCCAGTGATGAGCCAAGGCAGTGGTGAATGCCGTGACCGAACGCTAGATGCTTGCCGGAATTCTCACGTTTGATATCTAGCTTGTTTGGATCGGCAAACATTGCTGGGTCGCGATTGGCCGCTCCAAGCGCGACAATCAGGTTTTGCTCTGGCAAAAGTTTTTGCGTGCCGATTTCCAGCTCATAATCGGCTATGCGTCTGACCATTTGCACAGGGCTGTCATATCTCAAAAACTCCAGGACTGCACCATGGATGAGTTCTGAATTGTTCTGGAGCTGCTGCATTTGATCGGGATTGCGCAATAGAGCAAGAATGCCGTTACCGATCAAGTTGGTAGTCGTCTCGTGACCGGCGATGAGAAGCAGTACAGTGTTAGACAATAGCTCCGCTTCAGTGAGGCGATTGCCGTCTTCTTCGGCTGCCACCAGCGCGCTTATCAAGTCGTCTTTCTTGTTCTGCCTGCGCTCTTCCACAAGCGGCTTCAAGTAATCGGTCAGCTCCTTGTACGCATGCATTGTCTTTGCCACATTTAAGACGCGTGGATTGGGTTCCAGGACTCCGACCAGGGAATGCGACCAGCCCTTGAACCTGTCGCGATCTTGCACGGGCACGCCAAGCATCTCGGCAATTACGGTGGCCGGAAGCGGAAATGAAAAATCAGCGACCAGGTCGAATTCGCCTTTTTTCTCCGCTGTGTCAAGCAATTCGTTGGCAATTGACTCTATGTGCGAGCGCATCTTAGAAATCATTGACGGAGTAAAAGCCTTGTTCACGAGTGAGCGCAAGCGCGTGTGATCCGGGGGATTTTGATTGAGCATCGAGCGTTGCCGAAAGCCAAGCATCTCGTTGTTGGGAAAAAACTTGGCCAACATGTCCAGAGCTTTGAAGCGGCGCGCTCCTTTCTCGAAATGAAGGTCCGAGAGTATTTCCCTGGCTAGTTCATAAGAAGTAACCAGCCAATAGTTGCCTTTCTCGCTCCAGAAGACCGGCGACTCATTGCGCAGCTTTTCAAATGCAGGATAGGGGTTTTGATAAAACTCCTTGGTCGGCGAAACAAAAGGGTCGACCAGCGAGGACGAAGCCTTAGCCATGACAATGCACCTCAAATTGAAAGGATCGCCTATTGTAAGCGCTTGTCAATCTTAAATTTAGTAGTCTTTATCTGTCGAGCCAGCTCGCTTCATCTTCGGTTGGTATTTTTCCGGGATCTGTCATTTGTATAGCCTCGAGCGTTCGTTAAATTAGTACTGACAGGCAGGTCAAGCCGCCGTCCATTTTTCGAAATTCGGACATATGGAGTTTTACGACGTTCATTTGTGTCGACAGTTCGTCATAAATTGCCTGAAAGCCTTTAGCCAAGAAGAGAGTGTCGTTGACCCTTAAACAGTTGGCTGCGTAGTTTTCCTCTTCCGGAACGACTATTATTTTATCGACGAACGGCGCCACCATTCGCAGAAATTCTTCATCGGAATTGTATTCTTCGGTGCAAATAACGAGCCCGTCGCCCGCATAAGCAACGCTGGTCTTAAGATGCAGATCCTTCGCCTTGACCACAGAATATGTCATTCCACGTGATTCCACAAACGTTCCTAACTGGTGGGCTCCTTCCAGGTTGGTTCTGTTAGATAATCCTATAACGAAGTGATCCTTCAGATGCAGCACGTCGCCACCGTCAACGGTGCCTGGATCTTGTTCTCTAATATCATGCCCTCCTTATAAGGTATCTACGCTCTTGTTTGTGTATAGTTATCAAAACGCCAGTATTCGGCGTTTATAAGGTAGAGAGGGTTGCATTTCTGTTTTTGTCCTCGCTGTATCCAGCCGCAATGGCATAACACTTTACGCCGATGAAAAATTCCAGACACGCAAATTCTGCACTCTGTTCATTACTCGCGACGAATCTGATGCTGTTGAATAGCTGGGTTTCTAATGCAGAGCCGGCAGCAGCATCCACTTCCGCTAATCCTGCTGTTCCAGAAAACGCAACCTCTGCAACAAAGCCTGATGGCGCGACCGCTTGTTGTAGACCAGCGGGATGGAAATATCTCAATGAGCAAGAATGGCTTGTTGACGCAATCGGGCGCGATATTGCAGAGATACTTGGATATGCGAAGAACGGTCGGGCAAGTGGTGGTTTTGCAAGAGGTGATGTGAACCTTTCGACCAAGACAGAGGACTTGAAATCAGGTGCCTATTCCTATTCTGCAAAAATCGGCAGAAACGGTCCATCGTTAGACTATAAGCTCATATTGGTTGACTACATTTGGTCTCCGAAAACCTATGAGCCCTTCACGAAAGAAATTCTGCGTTCGCTCGATATTCAGCCAAGCATAGCATCACAAGTTCCTGACCAGTTTTTGAAAAACATTTCTAAGTCCGAACTCAAATTCTTGTTTGTGGAGAACGAACGCATTTCCAAGGCGTTAAGTGAAAATCCACTCGACGCGTCTCTGCATGAACAAGCGGCCCTATTGCTTGGCATTTTCGCTTCACTCGAAGTTTGCGGAAGTTTTACCGATGAAAGAGCTTTACTTAGCAGAATGAGCACTCATTTAACGCTAGCCAGGGCTTTGAATCAAGATAAACTTGGCCATGTCGGAGAGATGGCAAATGCGATTCTAGAGAGTTTGGCCTGCCGAAAGAAAGTAGCATTAGACGTTGTACAGCAGCTTGAAAGCCAAAGTCAAAACCCGGTAGAGAAGTCTATTTTGCGCGCAATCAAGATGCGGATTAATCACGATCCACGCGCATATGACGAAGCGCACTCGACTCCGCTTGAAGATTTGATTTTCGGGCAATTCTATACGCAGTCGCGAACGATTGAAGATGCAATGACGCGGTTCGGAAAGAACGACGTACCCCTCACGCAGCAGTGGAGGCGGGTGCTTGGTGCTGGTAGGCAGTCCGTCGCTAGTGGGTCGCAGATTCATTCCAAAATGGTCTCTAGTGAGATGTCGGAATTTATTGCATGCCGTAACGCATACAAGAACGTTCAAGACGACAACTTTTCTTCATTCTGCGAAGAACTGAATCTTCTGCCTTCGGGATGCTTGTCAAATCTAGGTGAGACGCCTCCTCTGAATGTTTTGAGTTGGGAACTTATCTGCGCTTCGTTTCAAAGACATCTTGCCTATGCAATATTGGTGCAATACCAACATTACAAGTGGGCCCTCGCTAGTAAGGAGATGGGACAACGAGAGAAGGATGAAGCATACAGGAATTTTTCGAAGCTTTCGTTGTTTCCCTTTGTCGCTGATCGATTCATTTTGACTGGTGATGAGAGACGTGCTGTTTATGTTGGCATCAAGCAATTGCTGACAGAGCATCCGGAAGCAGTGCCTGAACAAGTTTGGAAAATGAGCATTCGGATGGCGGCGAAGAACACTACTATCCCACATCAATCTCCTCCACCGGAGGCGTGGTTTGAGCCCCCGATGCCGGCAGGAACTGTTTTC
>JAYRNY010000845.1:0-2674 GCA_041911975.1 bacterium
CCTTTATCGGTGAAGATGACGAGATCCATGAGCGTGTTCGCGTTGTTCGGCTCGTAAATCTTGTTGATGAACGCCGGGTAACAAACCGAGGCTGTTTCCCAGTAGAGCACAGGCCCAAAATTGGTGGCCAGCTTGTCTTTGGTTTCTTCTTTCAAGGTCATGAGTTCCCCCTTGGAACGGTGCGGCCCTTACGGACCTATGCTAATCGGGTTGATTTTCGAGCCATTGCCCGTCTGCGTCAAGCCCGCCTGCTGCCAGATTGCTTACGAGCAGGGCGCGCGCTTTGGCGGAGACTACCTGCGCCAGATCGAACGCGTGATCCACCAGATTTTGCCTTTCCTGCGGACTTTCTGGTATTCGCTGGTGCTTTTCCAGCAGAGCGCACAGTATTGGAAGTGCTGCCTTTGCTGCTTCCTCCGTTTCTCCCCGCGCCTTTTGCAGCAGTCGCGACCTTTCTTGCAGTCTTAGGTACTGCCTTTGCTGCTCCGCTACCCTGCTTGCCAGCAGTTCCTCGGGCGATTCTTGCGGTTCCGGCTGACTTTCTGGTTGCTCCTGTGCCGGCTCGCTTTGCGGTTGGCTTTCGCTTGGTGGTTCCGGCACGCTTGGCTGATCCGGTTCCCCGCGATTGTCCGGTGGGACGCTTGGCTGCTCGCTTGGTTGCGGCAGGTTTTCGTTTTCTTGGGCCACTAGTTCCCCCTTGAGCTTCGCTCTCTATTTGGCGAACGCGTTCGCCGGTAACACCGTAGTTTTCGCCAGTTTCGACGAGAGTAGCTCCTTCACTTCGCATACGAAGAATCTCCTTATTTCTCCGCAGCATGATGTCGCGATCATGCCGACGGTATTTGTTGTAGGCCATGTCTCAATACTCCATTGGGACGTGAAGGATAATACTTGATTTACAGCAGTCTGGCTAACCGCTCGTACTTTTCTGCCGTTGTGTGGCCATCCCACTTGGCCGTCTCGACGAACTCCAAGTGTTTGAACATCCACATTTCGGAATCATGCACGTGCCAAGTGCATTGTCCGGACGGGATATTGAGAAACACGATATTTGTCCATTCCGGATCCCATTCCGCGTCGTCTGCTGGA
Source organism: bacterium (assembly GCA_041911975.1). Taxonomy (GTDB): domain Bacteria; phylum Cyanobacteriota; class Vampirovibrionia; order Obscuribacterales; family Obscuribacteraceae; genus QKMZ01. Next base: position 1,090 of record JAYRNY010000845.1, read on the forward strand.
TGATGCTTGCCCATGTATGCAGGAAACAGTTTGGTGAGTACGGCGACCAGGCGGTTGCGCTCTGCGTAGGCCCCATCTTTCTGCTTGGTGAGTTCATCGACACGCTTTGTGAGCGTCACGATTTCGTCAACCAGCGAGTCTGCATTTTCGCTACTGTTGCTCACTCGGCACCTCTTCTTTCATGTATTCCGCGTCGAGTTCGTCGCGTTTGCGCAGATACGCATCAGCGAGAAGTGTGGCACGATTCATAATGGCGTCTGCCTCGCCAGGGGTGTTAGGGTGGTGGTTGCTCGCCAGCGCTTCCGCAAAAATGAACATCGCTTGTGACCTGTCGAAAAACCGTGCTTCTTCTTGCCCCTTCTCTGTGAGTCCCCTATTGCGCGGGTGCTCCTTCATTGTCTTCCTCCTTTACTCCGACCGTCATGCCGTTCGCGATGACGGAAGCGTTGAACCACATGCGCGCCTGCTGGAGCGCACGGATTGCGAGCGTGGTTTCGGCGCTGGGTTTGCCATGCTTGCCCATGCGCTGCGCTGCTTCTTTGATGGCTTCATTGATAAAAGCCATACAGGCAACTTCATGTTCATCCGGCTTGCGATAATCAAGCTGCGCAACGAGTCTGTCATTACCGTTCACCGATCCTTCTGTCATAGATCTCTCCATTCGTTTGAGTACTAGATCTGTATCTGCACTCCTTCACCAATAAAAACCCTCTCTTGTTTCTCTGTCTTCTTCCTCCCTTGCGGCACGGTACCGCGCTATTAGGCGACCAGTCTCGTAATCACGTTCTGCCCGCCGCTGTTTCTCTATACACTCCAGGCACCTCGGGTTATAGAAAATCATGGTCAGGCAGAAGGTGAAAAGAGACGCACACATTGCGCCTACAACAATTGCGATATCAGCGTTTGTCAATTGACCTATCCTCCAGATCGACGAGATCAAGGATAGTAGTTGTGTCTGTTATGCGCGTGAAGTTCTCTTCAAATCCAGATAGAGGACAGTAGAGAAAATCGCCGTGCGTTCCCGGTTTGTACAGAACGACAATTTCACTCGGTAAGGGCTCGCAATCTTTGGGGTGAGGCATTATTGATTGGGCCGTGTGTGACACCCGGTAAGTCTGACCATCTCTGTATGTGTAGTAATCGCCGCGATTCATCTGTACCTCATGCTCCATATGTGGTGCTATAACATCGATCTGTATGGTCTTTTATTTCGACAGGTCAGTCAAACATGTGACGCAACTTGAATACTCCAGGTTGCAGGATCGCCATGCAGAATTAATCTCAGCAGTAGACAGCGGGAAAATTCTAAGCCGGCGCGAGTGGATAGAACTTGATCACATCAAGCACAAACTTTCAAGAATACGCAGAGGCTATATCAAAGTAATTGACTAGGCTCTCTTGGTTAGCTTCTGGATCGTTGCGGAATTTTCAAAGGGTTGACACAATTTATGCGCATCCTAGTGCAGGACACAGATCCGCCGCTGCCCATGCCTGCGGTGTTGAGCGTCACGCCCGAAGTGGCGCCGCCTAGCGAATAGTAGAGCCTGTCGTTGCCGTTGCCGCCATCGACGTCGTCGCCATAGCC
>JAYRNY010000846.1:0-2174 GCA_041911975.1 bacterium
AATAACAGAGTGCCACTCTTCTACGGTCAGCTCATTTTCCGCCCGAACTAATTCCATTGGATTGGAACAGTACAGGCAGCGCAACGGACACCGATGCGTTAGTTCTAGAGTTAAAGTATAAGGATGGTTGAGCTTGGGAGCAGTCATTTGCGGTCAGTGATTTATTTCAATCCAGCCGCGGCTGAGCGCATCCATTATGAATTCGGCAAGGTCCTTATGCAGGGTGTCGTCTTCATAACGCGATGCAAGCTCCGAGTAAATTTGCTCAATTGTGCGACTGCCGTCAATGAGTTCAAGCACCTCTGTGGCTGAGTGATTGAGTTTGACGATGCACTCTGGCATAAGCAAAAGCTTGCGGTCGCTTGCCTCGTCATTTTTGAGGCGTACTCCTGGTGCGAACTGGAGTATGGATTCTTTGACTATGTTTTGCAGACCTTCTGTATCTTCTATACTTTCTGTCATCTCATGCACCACTAACCGTTCTCAATTGCATCCAAAATCGACCACAGCACATCGCATTTGAATTCCACTGCTTTGAGCGCTTGCTCTTGTTTTTCATCAGTGTCCGCTGCAGACAGTACCAGAGAAAGCCCATGCTCAGAATCTTTCGGTGCCTGGCTGAGTCGATTGCGGAAATAGGTCAATCCATCTTTGTCTATCCATGGATAGTGACGTTCGATGACTTCTATTCTGTAGCTGACTAGAGTGGGCGCAAACACTTCAGTTAAGGACGATGCAACGGCAAGCCACCATTCGCTGCTGCGGCAATAGTTGACATAAGCGTCGACCGCGAACACAACACCGGGCAAAAAGTGGTCGCCTTCAAGTAGCTCGTTGCGTGGAATTCCAGCCGCCTCAGCGAGTTTCAACCACGAATAAATCCCACCATCTTCCTCGCTGCGTCCATCGTGATCCACAATTCGTTCGCGCCACTTGATTCGATCCGATCGCTCAGGGAGTTTTGACAGTACAAAAGAATCTTTGATCGGCAGACTTTTCTGATAGTAGAAGCGATTGGCAATCCAGCGTTGCATCTCAGCTTTGCTCAGAGTGCCCTCGTGCATGCGCACGTGAAACGGGTGTTTGTTGTGATACTTCTGCTCGCCAATTTTTTTCAGGCGATCAACAAATGTTGCCGAACTTACATCAATCACGAGATTCGTCCCCGACCTTCATAGTCGAGAGGCACATGCCGTCGACTGCAATTTTAACCCCGGCGTTTTCAACCGCCTGTCTTTCCGGGGAATTATCGCGCAAAATCGGATTGGTGTTGTTGATATGAGTGAGGAGTTTAACCCTTGCTTTCAAATTTTGAAGGTGACCCAGAATGCCGCCCGGTCCTGACAGAGGAAGGTGGCCCATTTTCGCAGCGGGCGGGGCTTTGACGTCCAATAAAGGCAACTCGTCTTCTGTATAAAACGTACCGTCGACAAGAATGATTTCGGCGCCGGAAAGTAAGTCCTGAACTTGCTCGTCCCAAGCGCCTATTTGCGGCGCATAGGCGATGGAATCGGCCGTTTCGGACAAACTCTCGAACTTGAGACCTGAAACGGCGGTGTGCCGCGGGGGCGGCGCTTTACCGTCGGCAGCTTCGGCATATCTAGGTTGCCTGCCGCTCAAGTTAATGGCAGTGACTTTTAATGATTCGCCGAGGTTAAACGGCACACCCGCTTCGACAGTACAAAATTGCAGACTGGCGTAGTTTCTAAGAACCTTTCTGACGGGAAACGCAGATTCTAACAAATCCAGAACCGATTCAGTGGCGAACACTTTCAGCTCGGCGCCCTCGCGAAGACTAATTAGCCCCATCGTGTGATCGAGCTCGCCGTCAGTGAGGATGACGGATTTGATAGGCGAAAGTCTGAGCGGTCCGCCTTTTGCAGGCTGAAGCTCCTTACGGCGCGCCAGCTGGTGCCTCAGGTCCACTCCCGGATTGACGATTGCCCAGGCGGTTTCGCCGTCCAGTTCATACGAAACAGCCAGAGAGTCCGTCGTGCGCGCCTTCTCGGGGTTGTTTCGAGCAAAATTGCAATTTTCGCAGCCGCAATTCCATTGAGGACAGCCACCTCCGGCGCCCGTGCCCAGGACGATCAGGCGCATCGGTCCGGCTACCTCTTGTGAATGTAAGCGGTCACTTCAGCGCCAGCACTGATAATTTCGTAGCTGGGTTTTTC
>JAYRNY010000847.1:0-2223 GCA_041911975.1 bacterium
AAACATTTGATTGGTGTTATCAATCAGGTTAAAGCGCCGGGGCACCGGCAGACTGCAATTGAGATTGGCGCTTTTCACAGGCGAGTTTGAGTTGCCTGCAGTAAAGAAATGCTGATGATTTTAGTTGTGTTTTCAAAACCCAGAGGAATTCTCCAGCGCCTCTTCTAATAGCTCTTTCACTTGCAATTCCTCCGCTCCCTTGCGGAGATATTCGCGATCCAACAGGCTTGATTGCATCCTGATAATTCCCATTATGTCTAACCATTGGCGATCTGATACTCCCTGTCCGAGTTTGTACCAGTCCAGCTTGGCTAGAATTGTGTCTTCGGCGCTCGCGACGTAGGCTTTTCTGGAAGGAGCACTTGTCACTACGGTCAATTGTCTGTTTTGCAGTTGGCGTTCGTCGAAAGGACGTTTTTTGGGAATGAAGATATCAACTTTGAAAACACTGGAGAAGTGAATGACATTGAAGCTGCCACGCTTGAGAAGGGCTTGTGTGATTTCCTCTTCGGATACATAAAAGGCATCTTTGATTTCTTCAATCAGTGTTGAAACATGCTCCTGCTTAAGGTCAGCTATGAGGTCTGTGTCGATGGTAGAGCGAGCTAAACCGTAGAGAGAACTTGCCAGGGAGCCGACAATTGCGTATTTGACGCCAAGCCTTTCCAATGCATCAACAACCAGAAGAGTAACTTCTGTAGCTTCTTCATTCATCTTTCGCTTGCATCTGTATTAGTTGTGCATTGAGCACTGTCTTTGCTCTCTCTTCTCCCAGTAAGTATTCGGTGAGGTGACGTTTGAGTTCGGTTTCGTTGGCCTCTGGAAATCGAAGTCTCAATCCGCTCATTAGCATGACTCTGACGCTTGCATTGAGCTGATTGACCATGCGAAGCTTTTCTTCTGAAGTCTTTGTCCTGAGCAGCTCAATTAGCTTCGCTTCGGCTTGGGGCGAAGTATCGTCAAACAGTTTCTTTGGGCGAATTGCTTTCATGGTCGGCATCCAAGTTGATTTAGATTATATTGTGAAACCTGGAGGGACTGCAGTCGGGAAATTCGAAAGCGTTCTCGCGTTGGCAATCTTTGAGATTTTTTTAAGACTTGTCCGGCTGCTGCCTGTGAGGCTCTGGGGCCCTGGCTGCCGGGTTCCTAAGTGCCTCTAACTAAACTTGCCAACAAGTACTTTAGAATCAAGCGATTAAAAGGAACAACACATAGGCATATATGCCTCGTCGCACGGATATCTCCAAAATTCTCCTTATCGGTTCCGGCCCGATTCGCATCGGTCAGGCTTGTGAATTCGATTATTCTGGAACGCAAGCCTGCGCGGCGCTTCGTCAGGAAGGCTACGAGGTCGTTCTTGTAAATTCCAATCCCGCCACCATCATGACCGACCCGAATGTGGCGCAGAGGACCTATATAGAGCCGCTCACAGCCGAATTTGTCGAGGCTGTGATCGCTCGCGAAAGACCGCAGGCGCTTTTGCCGACCATGGGCGGGCAGACAGCACTGAACATAGCTGTTGCGCTTCATGAGTGCGGAGTGTTGAAACGCTACGGTGTCGAGTTGATCGGCGCCACTATCGAAGCGATTGAAGTGGCCGAGGACAGGGCGCTTTTCCGCAATCGCATGGTGGAAATCGGACAGCCGGTGCCGCGCTCCCTCATCGTGCACTCTATTGAAGAAGTCCATGAATTCAAAAACGAGATTCCGCTGCCCTGCATTATTCGTCCCGCCTTTACTCTAGGTGGTACCGGCAGTGGTGCGGCTGAGACTTTCGAGCAATTGATCGATGCCTGCAGCATCGGTCTTGCCGCCAGCCCTGTAAGTGAAGTGCTTGTCGAAGAGAGCGTCACCGGCTGGAAGGAAATCGAGCTGGAGGTCGTGCGCGACAAGAAGGACAATTTCATTGTTGTCTGCGGCATTGAAAACCTCGATCCGATGGGAGTGCACACTGGCGATTCAATTACAGTTGCACCGATACAGACACTAAGCGATCGTGAGTACCAGACTCTCAGAGACGCGGCTGCAAAAATCATCAGAGCAATCGGTGTGGATTGCGGCGGCTCCAACATTCAATTTGCGGTAAATCCAGAAAACGGTGCTTACACTGTCATTGAAATGAACCCGCGCGTTTCGCGATCGTCGGCTCTTGCCAGTAAAGCCACCGGCTATTCGATTGCCAAAGTGGCGGCAAAACTTGCAGTCGGTTTTACCTTGGACGAG
>JAYRNY010000848.1:0-3563 GCA_041911975.1 bacterium
CCCAGACTCGATAAGGCAGCTTGTCCAGGAATTTGCCGGCCAACGCCATGCCAACACCGAATGAGAGCCCCTGCCCAAGAGAGCCTGTAGCCACGTCCACCCAGGGCAGAATCTCGGGGACGGGATGACCTTCCAGTCGGCTGCCCAGCTTGCGAAGGCTGAGAAGCTCTTCGTCTGTAATCGCGCCAGCGGCTTTGTAGAAAGAATAGAGAAGCGGGCAGGCATGGCCTTTCGAGAAAATTAGTCGGTCATTGTTCGGATGCTCCGGCTTCTTGAAGTCGTAGCGCAGATATTTGGTCATCAGGACAGCCATCAAATCAGCTGCCGACATTGAAGAGGTGGGGTGCCCTGAACCGGCTTGCGTTGTCGACCTTATGCTGTCGACGCGCAATTGCTGAGCCAGCTTCGTAATGCTCTGAACTGTGGCTGCTTCTGCCATTTTCGCTTAACCTCTCAGTGCGTTTTTGCCGAAATTAGGCAGTTTTGTAGACCGCCTGCCGAAATGAAATCAAAGTCCCAATATGCTAACCTCTCCGGCACTTAATTGCCACCCGAGTACTAAAGAGGGCAACGTTTTATGTCCAGCCAGACGCGCCTATTACTGGATGAGTCGGTTTCCTATCGCCTGCCGCGCACGGTCGTCCCTGAGAAGTACCACCTGCATCTGGAGCCGCAAATCGAAGCCGGGGCGTTTGCCGGCAAAGTGAGCATCGATGTGGATGTGCACTCGGAAACCAGCGAAGTTTTGCTAAACAGCCTGGAATTGACAATTGACTCAGCCAAGGCTGTTGATGAGACAGGCAAAGAATTAATCGCTCAGTTCTCGCTGGATGCTGACAACGAGCGCTTGAAACTAAACTTTCCGAAGCCATTAAAAGCAGGGCGCGGGCAGCTGCAATTAGAATTTGCGGGCATTTTGAACGATAAGCTGCACGGCTTTTATCGCAGCTCATACACCGATGCCAACGGCGACCATCACACACTTGCAGTCACCCAGTGTGAGCCGACTGACGCCCGCAGAGTTTTTCCCTGTTTTGACGAGCCGGATTTCAAAGCTGTCTACAAAATATCGGTTCTTGTCGATGAGGATGCAGTGGCGCTCTCTAACGCCCCCATTCAATCTGAAAAGGTAGAGAAGACTGAGAAAGCCGCCAAAACACAAGTTAAGCAGGCTAAGTCAGCCAGAGCATCGAAAGGCGTCCGCAAAAAGCTGGTAGTTTTCAAAGACACGATGAAGATGTCGACCTATCTTGTAGCGATTGTAATCGGCCGTCTGGAGGCGACAGAGAAAGTCGTTGTCGACGGAACTCCGCTGCAGGTCTGGACACCGGCAGGGAAAGTAAAACTGGCAACCTTTGCAGAAAAGGTCGCCTCTGCATCACTTTCTTTTTTCAATCGCTATTACGGCATCAAATATCCGGGTGCAAAGCTGGATCTCGTTGCCGTTCCGGATTTCATGTTTGGGGCGATGGAAAATCTCGGCTGCGTCATTTTTAGAGAAAATGCCCTGCTGCTCGATGAAAAGACTGCAGCACAGCCGGAATTGGAACGAGTTGCCGATGTGATCGCCCACGAACTAGCCCATATGTGGTTCGGAGATCTAGCGACCATGCGCTGGTGGAACGGGCTCTGGCTCAACGAAGCCTTTGCCACTTTCATGCAGATGTTGGCCACCGATGATTGGCAGCCGAATTGGAAACGCTGGGACACATTTGGGGTTTCGCGCGGTGCGGCGTTTTCCACAGATGGACTTTTGAGCACGCGACCTGTCGAATTTACAGTCAGAAAGCCGGAAGACGCCGAAGGCATGTTCGACGTCCTCACCTATGAAAAAGGCGCCTCGGTGCTGAGAATGTTGGAGCAGTTTCTCGGCGCTGAGAACTATCGGCTGGGAATCAGCCACTACTTGAACACCCACAAATATTCAAATACAGAAACTACCGATCTCTGGGACGCTATAGAAGAGAAGTCTAAGCAACCCGTCAGGCAAATGATGGATTCCTGGATTTACCAGGGCGGCTATCCGATCATCCATGCATCGAAAGAAGACGGCGGGCAAAGCTGGCTGCTTACTCAGCACCGCTTTTTCTATCTGCCTGAAGAAAAGCGTTCGCACGTCAAAAAAGAAAGCGTATCGCGCTACCACGTGCCAATCATGTATACAGCCGCGTTTGGAAAAAACCGCGTCAGCGGGCGCGTGCTTTTGACTGGAAATTCGACTGAGATAAAGTTGAATGAGCCAGCCGATTGGCTTTTGCTCAATGCCGGAGGCCATGGCTTTTATCGCTGTGCATACACGGATGATGACTTGCAAGCGCTGACGAAAAATGTCGCTCAAGATTTGAGCGCCATCGAGCGCTTCAGCTTGCTCAGTGACGTCTGGGCGACAACATTGAACGGATCGCTGCCACTGAAGACGTTCTTGCACTACAGCGGCAAATTCAAAAATGAAACAGATAAAAATGTCTGGACTGTTCTAATTGCAGCCATGTCATACCTAAATCAGATCGTAGGGAAAAGCCAGCGCAGCTCGCTGAAAGAGTATGCAAGAGAAATGGTGGTTCCGGCCTTGCAAAAGCTCGATCAGAGCATGCAGGGCAAGAAGTCGGCTAAGGACCCGGTCAAAGAGCAGTTGCACGGAATGCTCTTTGCTGCAGCCGGCACACTGGCGGAAGATGAAGATACAATCGCCGAGGCCGCAGTCATCTACGGCAAATACAAAAAGTCCAGGACCTCTGTAAACCCGGCCCTGGCTGCAGCAGCGATCACCGTCTTGGCATGCCATGGCGATGAGGCCCAATACAAAGAATTCGCGCAACAGTTCAAGAAGGCAACGACTCCGCAGGAAGAAGAACGCTTCATGTACGCTCTTGCCGGATTCAGAGACAAAAAACTTTTGACTAAGACATTGGAAAAAACGCTCAATGGTGAAATTCGCACGCAAAATGCACCATATGTAGTGCGCTCCGTCATGCTCAATCCATGGGGGCGAGAGCTGGCGTGGAACTTCCTCAAAGAGAACTGGGACAAGATGATTAAGATCTATCCAGAGGTTATGATTCCCCGCATGTGCGAGGGCGTGACTGGACTGATTTCGGAAGACTTGCTACTTGATGTGCAAGAACATTTCGAACGCAATGAAGTGAAACAAGGACATCGAACTCTCGCCCAACACCTGGAGAAGTTGGCGGTTGCCGTCTATTTTAAGGCAAGAGAAAGACAGACTCTGGAACGCAGCTGGACAAAACACTGACCGAAACCGCGTTCTTACATGCCGCCCGCTACGGTCGACGCATGGCGTCGACAATAGTCTATTTAGAGCGGTTGCGCAGAGTCCAGCCGAGCTGCGTTAACGCATCGTCGAAGGAAATGTGATTTTTCTGGCAATGATTCAGCGCGACGACTGCTTGTTCCATCTTGAGAAAACCCTCTCTTAAAAGGAATTGGCAGCGAAGAGCCGAATGAAGCATCGTTTCATCGATCATGCCGGAAACGAGAAGCATCTTACCGACAAGGGCTGAGTTCTTGGTACTAAGTTCGATCGCTTTGTTGATGTCGTCTTC
>JAYRNY010000849.1:0-3363 GCA_041911975.1 bacterium
CATTACTGGGAATTGCAAACTCAGGTGCATCTTCGTGAACAAGCTCGCTCTGGGAGTCTTTGCCACTGGACTCGTTTGACACAAGCCGCGCAATCAGCACAGTCACCCCGGCTGCTATTGCGAAAGAAACAACTCCCACTGCCTGGTGAACGAAGTGCTCTTGCGAGGGATCTATTTGAAGCACTTTTGCTTCAATGAAAAACAATGATGTGATTCTGAGCACATTGCCGAACAAAGCAGCGAAAACTGCAGAGCCCAAAACCAATATGCTGCTCGATATGCTCAGTTCCAAAACCGCCGTCAGCACGGCGCCTATGAAAAGCGCGAACCACAGCATTTTGATGCCGCTGCATGGTGCATCAATTTGAATCACCTGGCTGTTCCATATCAATGAAGATCCATCAACCACTGTTGGAAAACCGACCATTGATATGAGAGGCGCTGCAATTTTTCCGACGACAACGCGCAATGGATAACCGCTGTAAAAATTGAGCGACGACACAATGGGCAGTGAGAATAGAAGCAACAACCAGCTGCCCACACCAAGCTTGAATTTGCCGCCAAAGCTGTTAATCAGGCAGCCGATTGTGACTACTGCAATAACCGCACTAAGAAGTTTCGGAGCAAACGGCCATGTGATTGCATAGACGACCAAGCACCCGATTGCAATAAGCGGTACTTTGAGTTCATATTTCTCTTTGCTCTTACCGTGGCGAGTGAGAATAATTGCCATAAAGGCGATCAGACTGAGCACGCCGAGCGGTTCGTCCGACTTGTCTAGAAGTCGTTGGACATACCAGATAGTTACAGGCCAGAAGACGCAGAAGCTCAGCGCCAGTAAGCCTGGTATTGTCATGCCTTCTTAGCCTTCACTTTCCTTTGAGATTGAAGAGCAAATCCGAGGATGAGCATGCCGACACCAAACAACAGATAGGTATCGGATTCCGGCACGACAGGAGAAGCCATTTCGGCACTCTTTTCGGCGGGAGAGTTCACGGCAAGCTCATCACCACTGGAGTCGGAAGCCTCTTCTTCGTCATCGCTGAACTCAGCATCACGGTCATTCTTATCCGCATTCTGTTTCTTTTCAGCGACTTCCTGCTTCGCTCCCGAATATTCCACCACCGATTGCGCACGGCGTCTCGGCACATCCTTATAGTCGAGAGCATCCACTTCTTTTGCTTTTGTCTTTTCCATCAGCGTGCCGTGGATGCTGCTGGATGTACTCGAGTCCATGCTCAAGCCCTTCGCTCTCGGCTCGAAGCTGGCAGCAGGTGGCGCTGCAGGCATTGACTGCGGCTCAGATGGGACTGTTGAGAACATTTGACCATTCAGAGTGGGGGCAGCGGAGTCCGTTCGCCTTGCCTCCTCTCGTTGCTGTCTCTCGAAATTCTGTGCGGCAATTTCATTGCTGCTTTGTGTTTGCGCTATCTGCGTGCCGGTGTTAGCTGTCGCGGACGAGGCGAACACGTTGCCCTGCTCATTACCAGCAGATGAGAACTGGTCTCCCTGTGCTGGACCAGATGAGAACTGTTCGCCAATCATCGGGTTTCCGCCGCCGCCACCGGCAGCGTAGCCACCAACAGTACCGTTTGTCGCACCACTGAGTCTACTGTATTGCATTTGACGACGCGACTGGTTGTAACTTCTGTATTCTGGAACAGGACGTTTCTCAAGCTCAACCATTTGCGCCATTTTAGATTCTTGGCCGAGCTGCTGCTGCGGGAAAGCGATCTGCGGAATCTTGCCTATCACTGATGACGTGTGGAATCCACCAAGCAATGGAAGTTTCGATTGATCCGGTCCCAGCATACTTAGAGGATTTGCCGGCCGCGGAATCGGCTCAGTAATGATGGCGCTGGAGAAAGATGTCACCAGGTGATACTCGCTGGCAATTCTCACAGCCTGACGCGCGGACTTGCATTTGTGATTGCCGTGAGCAATCTGAATCTTGGATATTTCGTCAAATGCGGCGAGCTGTGCAATTGCCGCGTCAGCAGGCTTAAGACCGCCCTTCTCCAGGTCGGAAGGTGTGAGATTCTTGCGGACATACTGAATGCCACCAACTTCTGCATCCGGTGTGGACTTTCGCCATGTTTCAAATAGTCGATGCAAATCGGATTGAACATCACCACCACGATCGACGCGAATCAGAGCAGGGCAGGCATACATTCCTGACAAAATTTCATTGGGACCGGCAGCAACTGCAAAATCATACAGCAGTGGTTTCTTCAACCGGCGCAGATTCAAATCGAGCGCACGGTTAAGCTTGCCGGGAATTGGCTGCGCAGCGTGTATCCACAAAACGGCGGAGTTAGGAACCGATAGTGATGCATCCAACTCAGTCGTCAGTGGTGCCAAATTGAGCTGGCCGCCGGCGCAGGCAATGTTGGCCATCTCGTGAAGGTAGATCGCCCGTTTGGCGGCATCCACCGTTACAGGCTCCATCTTGCCGTCTCGCACATAGACAAGTTTCATGAGCATATCAGCCGGAAGATTTTCCAGTTCTTTCAACACTGAAGAAAAATGCGGAGTCATGCCATTTGAACCGTCAATCACAACGGTCAAATTATTCGGGCGCGGATAGTTGGTCTTCCTGATGTTTTCGCCGACCAAATATGCATATTGGCTGCCCCCGATGTGGTCGACTTTCGAGTCTCTCCGTACTGTAACGACTGCGGCAAACCTGGCCAGATCCGGAGTGGTGAGAGAGCCTTCGACAGTACTGCCCGGTCTCAAATCCTCAAGTTTCAACTCTTTGACAGTCGAGCCAAGCATTTGCTGCGATTTGAGCTTTACAATGGTCGGAATATCCACCTGGAAGTTTCTCTCTTCAAAAGTGGGCAAAGCGAGAGTCGCCAGTCCCATATCGGGAACAGCAAGGGGCGAAACAATCTGCAGACGGACGCCGATTTTGCTTTGAGGCGAAACCGGATAGAGTTGCAGCAAAACAGTATCGAGACCGCAAGTGCTGACGAGAAGAGGATCTTTCTTATCGGCAACGGCAGCGCGATATTTTCTGCGAGCCATGCTGCGACCCATGACTGTGGCCTCGCGCTCCACTCCGTCCACGATCAAAAATGCATTCGTGATCACAGCGCCAGGAGGTAAGAGAATTTTGGAGCGAACTTCGCGATCGTACTGGGAGCTGTTTCCAAAAGTGACATTCCAGTTCAAGTTCGCGTAGCACGCCTGACCATCTACAAAACCGGAAAGCTTCGATTCTGTCATCGTCAATCCGCGAGCCACTCCGCTGACTGCCTCTCCGGCGATGTCCGGGTCTCTGTCGAATTCGTCCTCGACGTTCGGCTCTTCATTTTCTCCATCAGAGAGCAAGCCTTGATTGGCACGCGTAGCGCGCAA
>JAYRNY010000850.1:0-4246 GCA_041911975.1 bacterium
AAAGCCGATGTGCCCGGACACTTGTTTTACGTCAAGTGGCTGGTCAAGCCGCTCTTCAATGAACCTGATCGCATTTGCGACAGGCATGATGTGCTCAGGCACTTTGACTGTTTCGTTCAAACTAGCTTCTCTCGAGAGTTGCCCTACTATTCTAAAGTGGTGCGCATTAGCTTTCTTGATTTTTCCTGCTCTGACTTTACGCCATTGGAAGCATGCACATAATTCATTCTGCTTGTTTCACGCAGTTCGTTTCGTATAGCTTACGAGGCTTCCGCGGGACGCTTCCTATCCAAATTTCCTTATGCAAGTTTCATCCTCACGGGGAAACGCTTTTGCTGATGAGTTGTACAATTCCTTTATATTTGGCACTAACAACCCGCCCCCTGGATGTGCCGAACTTGGAATCTGCTGCCTTCCTATGCGCGCGGAGATTCGCATGGCTTCTAACACTCAAGCTGGAACACGAGCAGGCACAAGATGTGCGGCTTGTTCGTCGCCACTCGAGTGCGGTGCGAGATTCTGCGGGGAATGCGGCGCCTCGATGCACCGCCCGCAAGGAGAGTCGAACCAGACCCCTTGCAACAATGCTCCAGGCAGTGGTCAGACACCTACGTTTGCCAGACCAAGGACGAGAAACACCGTCGATCCAGCCTTATCTCGAGAGCTGGGCTCGCTTCTTGTCTTACTAATGCGCGAACGCATCTTCTTGATAATGCACTGGACGATTTTCGTCGTTCTCAGCCTGGCCGGTTTTGCCCTGGCTATGAAGTGCTACACCGAATTCCACGGCGATGACATGAGCAAATTGATGATGGCTATTACGCCGATGCTCTTCATCAACCTGACAGCGCTCATTTGCCTTACACCTATTAAAGGTACGAAGCGCGAAATCGAGCGTATCCAGGAAAAGATTGCCTACCTGAAGTTCTCAGTCCGCTTCAAGCACTTGCTTTAGGTACAAGTTTCGTAGTGGCGCATCGTATGCGCCAAAATTTCTGAGGGCTCATGCAATGAGCCCCTACGCTCGGCCTAATTAATTGCAGCCGGGTGTCCAGCAGAGATTCGGTTTGCGGGCGGCAAGCGCTTCGTCGAGACGTCCCACCGGTGTCGTGTGCGGCGCATTGCGCACGGTGTCCGGCTCGCTCTTCGACTCATCGTCAATCTTGTTGAGAATGTCGATGAATTCGTCAAGAGTCTCTTTCGTCTCCGTTTCCGTCGGCTCAATCATCATGGCTTCCGGCACAACCAAAGGGAAATACACTGTCGGTGCGTGGACGCCGTAATCGAGCAGGCGCTTGGCCATATTGGTGGTGGAGACACCACGTTCCTTTTGCTGATTGCCGGAAAGCACGAACTCGTGCATGCAATTTTGCGGATAAGCCACTGTAAAGCGGCCCTTCAGCTTGCTCTTCAGATAATTGGCGTTCAGAATTGCGTCTCTGGACACTTGCGCCAGACCTTCCTTGCCGTGAGCCAGAATATAAGAATAGGCGCGGACCAGTATTCCAAAATTGCCGTAGAACCCTTTGACTTTGCCTATAGATTGCGGGCGGTTCCAATCGAGTTTGAAACGCTCGCCTTCTTTAGAAATCACCGGTTTCGGCAGGAAGGGCTCCAATTCCTTGCGGCAAGCCACTGCGCATCCGCCCGGTCCGCCGCCGCCGTGCGGGGTGGAGAAGGTCTTGTGCAGGTTCAAGTGGCAGACGTCAAATCCCATGTCGCCCGGACGCACCAGACCCATGATGGCATTCAAGTTGGCGCCATCGTAGTAGAGCAAGCCGCCCGCATCGTGGACGAGTTTTTGGCAAACATCAATCTCTTCTTCGAACAGTCCGAGAGTATTCGGATTGGTCAACATGATCGCTGCCACATCCGGACCCAATGTTGCTTTCAAGGCATCGATATCAACCAGTCCACGGTCATTGGACTTGATTTCCACGACGTCAAACCCGCAAAGCGCGGCAGTCGCCGGGTTGGTACCGTGAGCGGTGTCAGGAACTATAACTTTATTGCGAGCCTTGTCGCCCTTCGCCTGGAAGTAGGCGCGAATGAGAAGCAAACCGGTCATCTCGCCGTGCGCTCCTGCGGCGGGCTGCAGTGTTACGGCGGGCAGACCGACGACTTCCGAGATGCTGCGCTCCAGGTTGTATATCAGTTCGAGAGCACCTTGGATTTGATCCTCAGGCTGCATCGGATGCAGTTCGCGGAAACCTTCGAGTGCCGCCATGGCATCGTTGATTTTCGGGTTGTACTTCATCGTGCAAGAACCAAGAGGGTAGAAACCCTTGTCGATTGCATGGTTGAGATGAGAGAGGCGAACGAAGTGACGAACCGCTTCCAGTTCGCTAACTTCAGCCAGCTTCGCCGATTCCTTACGGACAAACTTGGCCGGAATCAGGTCACTTGCCTTCTTCTCTTTGACACCAGGTTTTTCAATCACCAGTGCTCTTCTGCCCGGGCTCGACTTTTCGTAAATCAGCTTTTCCATGAAACCAACTCCAATTTGCCTAGTGTTCAAAGACGTTTGAAAAACCCTTTAAGTCCAAATCGCAGACAACCTGCACTGCTTCAAAGCAACGCTCAGCCAACTCTTCGCGCTCCTCGCGTTTGAGCATGTTGAGAATAATGTTGTAAATCGGCAACAGCACACGAACGTCGTTGGCTGCATATTCCATTTGCGACTCGGAAAGATCGTGACGAGCCCAATCGCTCGATTGGTTGGTTTTGTCCAATTCAATCTGCAAAAGCTCGCTGACAAGATTTTTCAGACTGTGCCCATCAGTGTATGTGCGGACCAATTTAGAGGCGATCTTCGTGCAAAAGATCGGCTTGGTCTGCGCGTTAAGGTAATACTTCATCACGGAGACGTCGAAGCGTGCGTAGTGAAACAGCTTGATCACATTCTTCGCTTCCATCAGTTTTTTGACATTGCTTTCCTTGGGAAAGCTGTCTTTGTCCTTATAGCGAACAAAGCTGACGATTCCCTCGTCATCGCAGATTTGGACCAAACATAGCCGATCTCTTGGAATGTTGAGCCCGCGCGTCTCGGTATCGACCGCAATCAGGGTCTTCTTCATGTAGTGCTGAAAGCGCTCTTCAGGTAGATCACCCTCAAAGAGCTCGACTTTCCTGTGCGCTACCATCGCTGTCATCAATAGGATTTCCTTTGCAAAACTGCTGGTCCGGCACCGTGTATAACACTCGGCGGCGCCTTTCTCCGGCCGACATCATTATAATCGGGCAAAATGCCGCATTTCAGCCTGCTTTTCAGCAAATAAACAGCATTACGGTAAGCTAACCTGCTTGTCAGGCGCTCTTACTGTCCGAGGCGACGTCTGAACCTCACTTTCTGGGAGCCGCATATGGCCTACATTCGGTCTGTAATTACTCCGGGGCTGAGCCAGCGGTCGATGACGGCTTCCAATTCGCCGGTCATAAATGGACGCATGAGAATGTCGTCGGCACCTGCGCCAAGCAGTGGTCCGCGTTTGATGCCGGATGACATGGCTACCACAGGTACCTTTTTTGGTAGGGCTGACGCAGCTCTGCGCAGCATTTCGATTCTCTGGACAGCGTGTTGTTCGGGCGCCTTCACTTCCACGAGAACTACATCAAATTCCTTGCCTTGAAGCCGTTTCACCGCCTCTTCAAGATTGCCGACGGTCTGAGCGATCAAACCGAGTTCTTCCACCATATTCAATGAATGCTGGCGCAGCACTGCGCTCTCTTCGATGATCAATATGCGAGCCGTATTTGTATATAGTTCGGAAGCCATAGCGAATATCCACCCGGTATTTCGGACAATTCTGAATTGTCAGAAGTTTACAATAACGAGGGCCTTCAGCCATTAACTAATCACCGCTATAAGCACGAGAGACAAATTCAGCCAGGTGCATGACTTTGACTGTTGAATTCGTCAATTCCGCCCCAGCGTTGAGCTGCAAGAGACAGCCAGGGTTGGTGGTGACAACTACATCAGCATGCGTGTCCTCGATGTTTTCCATCTTGCGGTTGAGCACTTCCATGCTCAGTTCAGTATTGATCACGTTGTAGATTCCCGCACTGCCGCAGCAATGCTCGGCTTCACGCAACTCGACCAGCTTCAATTCCTTGCCCGATGCAGCCAGCTTTTGCTCCAGGCTGAGAAGAATTTCCCTTGGTTCGCTGCGAACTCCCTGAGCATGAGCCAGGTGGCAGGCTGCATGATAAGCAACTGATTGGGCTGGTGCCCTGTTCGGAGTTTTCT
>JAYRNY010000851.1:0-2938 GCA_041911975.1 bacterium
CAGGTCATGAAGTGCACGTCGTCGGCAGTTCCAAACGCCCTGGCCGCGCTACTTCTATACATCCGCGATCGCACGCACAAAGCGCCGCATGCCTATCTCGGATGGACCGAAGGGCACCCGATTAGTTATATCGTCAAATATATTTTCCTGGGTGAGGGTGAAACCGCGCCTCTGACTCGTGAAATTCTGCGTTCTGCCGAGCCCGATTCAAAACGCCGCCCGCTCATTCACGTAGGCTAGAATTCGGCTTAGTGCCAGCAAGAAATCGGCTTTACTCTAGCTAATTTGCTTTCTCTTGTTTCAACCGCTTAAGTTCTGCCTCGATGCGCGCGGCTCTGTCTGCGCTCATAGGATGAGTGGAAAGCATGGCGAAAAGACGCTCCGAATTCTTGCCTGCTTCACCCTCTTCTTTTTCTAGGCGCCGGAAAAACTTGATCAGCCCGTCGCCGTTGTAGCCTGCTTTTACCTCCAGCGCCAAACCGGTAACATCGGCATCCGTCTCTTGAGTGCGGCTGAAATTCAATGACTCCAATTTTTGCGCCAGGGCAAAAGCAGTTTCCAGTTTATCTGCATCAGCGGTCCCCCCTACACCACCGGAGATGAGGCTGAGACATGTGAGCAAACCGCAATTGTGCAGAGCCTGTTTCAGCGTATGACGGTGGATTACATGACCGATCTCGTGTGAAATTACTCCAGCTAACTCATCGTCATCGCTAGATTTGTCGATCAAACCGGAATTAACAATGAGAATCCCCCCCGGATATGCACAGGCGTTTATCTCCTTGTCTTTTTTGACGAAGAACTGAAACTTATACGGGCAATTGTCCAGCTCGGCAGTGAGCCGTTTTCCAATGGCAGCGACTCTCTTGTGGCTCGCTGATTTTTTGTCGAGCTTGTCGGTTCTGGCCAGCATTTCTCCGAGTTTGATTTCAAATGACGGATCGATCATCGTGGCCACGTATGAAGAAAGCGGATCGAGCAAGAGATAACCGGTAATCGCGAGAGCGCCGACGCAACCGACTACAATCGACCAGTAGCGCATCTGATGACTGCCCCGTTTGACGATGCGATGATCGGCTCTGGCTGCTGCTTTGCCCAGTTCTGTCGAACCTGCTGCTTCAGCGATGGCTGAAAGAAGACCTCGATCTTCAGAGACTATGGCAACACTCTGTTTATCGCTGACAAGTTTAAATCGATCTCCGTCGTGCCCGCCCACCTGCAATTGCAATTCTTCGAAGGCGATACTAAAGGCGGTGCCAACCACGATGATCTTGCCCACGCCCACCTGCACCTGAACTGAATCAGGCGGATTGCCGGATGAGTCGTAAAATCTCGCCTGATATCTGTCCACGATTGACTATCCGATAAGACTGAGCAATCCGCCTCTGCGGGAAACGAACTGGCCGACCCAGGCGCCGAACGATTTTGGATTTCTTGTTTGAATCCAGACTTTTCCCGGTCCCTGGAATTTGCATGCCAGGCCTTCACCGCTGGTCATACTGCTCATCCATGTTTTTCCGGCCTTGACCATATGATATTCCGTATCACCAGACCAGGCAACAACATGACCATTGTCGACGATGTATTCCTGTCCGGCTGGAATCGGCACTTCCATGATGGCGCCGAATGCACTGATAACAAAATGTCCGCTGCCCTTCAAGTGCAATACGAAAAATCCCGCTCCGGAAAACAAACCCGCCGTAAGCTTTTGCGCTTTCGTTCCCATCTCGACATGCTCGAGAGCCGCCAGAAGACATCCGTTTTGCACGTAATAATCCTGCCCATCGCCAAGCGAAATAACTTTGACGTCGCCTATCAGACTGGGCGCAAGAATAACATCGCCGCTGCCATCCTCCGCCGATATCTCCTGGAAAAAGAATGTTTCCCCACCCAGAAACGATCTTCGCATGGCGCCGAAAATGCCGCCCCACATTTTGCCGCGGATATGCAACTTGGGCGACTTGGCGACCATGGCCCCGGACTCCGCCATCAACTTCTCACCCCGCTTCAAAGAAACCAGAAGAACGGCGTTAGACCCCTCGTGCAAGACGTCATATTGCATAGATTAGCTCCCAGGTGACTTCGTCCACTTACCCGTCGGCTCTTGAACTCAAACAGAAAATAAGAGCCCAAAGACGTATGAGCTTTAGTAGTAAATGGGAATATCTCCAGGTGTCACATTCTCGTGGGGGCGAATGGGCAGCAGGCAGCTAGGCGACCGGCAGATGAATTTCCTGGCCCGTTTGTATGAACGCGGCACGGGCGATTCCATTCCCGTCACCGTGTCTTTTTACGAGGACACGATTCTCATTTACCTAGAAGAAAACGGCAATGAGCCAATAGAAGTTCCGCTCGAGGAATGGGACGTGAGGGTAGGAGGCTCTGCCGAAGACAAAATCGTCCTGCATGCCCGGCAAACCGGTGACACACTCATATGCGGCGACGAGTTTTTCCTGACCGCGATTGCCGAAGCGACAGACAACAATGCGATAATCGAGCAGATAAAAAAAGCGAAAAAACGCAATGCCACCCGCTTCGTCAGACAGGGTACTGGCATTGTCGCTCTGATTATCTGCCTCACCATGTTCGGGGGCTGCGTGAGCCTGGCGTTCCTCGATGCCGTGCAGCACCCGCGCCACTCAAAACACAAAAGTACAGAGCAAGTCGAGGAGCAAGAAGATTCAGCCGAGTCTGCAGAACCGGAGGCTGAGGAAGCAGGCGGTGAAGCAGCTCAGATAGGCGCGTTTGACGGGGACAGATACATGCAGTCGATTCGCGGCAGAATGGTCCAAGCCTGGACGCCGCCATCTGGATTGAAACCGACAAAGGTGGTCGTGCGCTTTTCGGTCGACAAATCTGGAAAAGTATCACGCGCTCATGTTGTAAAAACGTCAGGCAACAAAGCAATCGACGCCTCGGCTCTAAGGGCAATTGCAAA
>JAYRNY010000852.1:0-4147 GCA_041911975.1 bacterium
AATTGCGCAGTACATCAAAGACAAGTTCAGTGAACGAAGGAAAGGTGTTACTGATGAGGAATTGATGCAAGCTTATTTCGAATTCAGGCAACCAATCACTGTCGATAGAATTGACTATGGTAAAAACGCAAATCGCGCCACGGTTAGGTTCCACGGACGTTTCTTCGACCGCGAAGGAGAGATTCAAGAGGAGCATCTCGGCAGAGATTCAGCGCTTGCCGCAGTGAAAAGAGCGATCGAAGAAAAATTTGGATTCATAGAAATTTTGTCGCACCAGAGCCGCTCGGAAGGCTCAGGTATTAACGCCAACAGCCGATCGAAAATCGCGATTACTGCTTGCAATGGAAAACACTATGAAGGCGAGGGCATAGATCAAGACATCGAAGTTTCCGCAATAAGAGCCCTGATTGATGCCGTTAACACGGCCTATATAGATCGATATTTCTCTATTGAATCGAATGTGAATAATCATACGAACGTAGCGAAAGCTCATCCCACGCCTGTATACAGAGCTTCTTAGAGAAGAAGAGCGAGGAGGAGATCATGGAATTGTGGACATCGCGCAACAAAGGGTTGACGCCTCAGCGCCATGAGATATCCTGGTAATACGCGCAAGCAATTGCGCTTCTTCCAAACCATATTGTTTTCACCTAACAAGGTAAACCTTAGTGTCGTTTAACGTATTGCAAGTCGTCATTATTCTGAACCTGGTGCTGATTATTCTGTGCTCCGGGGGCGGAATGCTTGCATAGTTAGGGATAACCAAACTACTGAGCCCCGCACCCGGAACACACGGTGCGGGGTTTTTGTTTAGCCTTGTTTTTTTGAGTTTTCACGAAACACTTCAATGAGAAAGAGAGTTTATCGAATGAACGTTCAAGTCTAACGAATGCACCAGCGAAATCAAACAAACAAAAGAACCGCCAATTTAACCGAACAAACGTTCAACAAATGTACCAACAAAAAATCGAAGCCAGTTAATCGAACGAACGTTCAACAAAAGCCAGGGATCAACAAAGAAAACACCAACTAGAAAAACCCCAGCCAAAGCAAAAACTGCGACAAACCCTCCAAAACTTAGAGCGGAACCAACATGTACAGCGACGGAATCAAAAAAGGACCAAATCGAGCTCCCGCCAGAGCAATGTTCAAGGCGACGGGCTTGACTGATGCCGATCTTGAAAAACCGCTTGTGGCCATCGCCAACACATGGACTGAAGTTGGTCCCTGCAATTTCCACCTTCGCGATCTCGCCGAGAAAGTAAAAGAAGGCGTTCGCAAAGCCGGCGGCACTCCGCTCGAATTCAACACAATCGTCATCTCGGACGGCATCTCCATGGGGACCGAAGCGATGAAGGCATCGCTTGTTTCCCGTGAAGTCATCGCTGATTCGATCGAGCTCTGCGTGCGCGGACACATGTTCGATGCCGTTGTTGCGCTCTCCGCCTGCGACAAGACCATCCCGGCGACGCTCATGGCGCTTGTCAGACTCAATCTTCCTTCCGTCATGCTCTATGGCGGTTCCATAATGCCCGGTCAATATGAAGGGCACGACGTCACTATCCAGGACGTTTTCGAAGCCGTAGGCGCTTGCGCTGCCGGCAAGATGACCCCCGAGCAGCTCAAACAGATGGAAAACGGCGCCTGTCCTGGCGCCGGAGCTTGTGGCGGACAGTTCACGGCCAATACTATGTCCACCGCCGCCACATTTCTCGGCATGTCCCCAATGAGTGCAAACGACGTGCCAGCCAAAGATCCAAGGAAGTTTGCCGTAGCCGAGCGCTGCGGCACTCTTGTAATGGAGCTTCTTAAGAACGATGTAAGACCTTCATCCATCGTTACTCGTCGCGCTTTGGAAAACTCTATCGCCTCTGTTGTTGCGACCGGCGGTTCTACAAACGCCGTTTTGCACCTCCTTGCCATCGCTCGCGAAGCCGGCTTGGAGCTCGAACTCGAAGACTTCGATCGCATCTCTGCGAAAACACCGATCATTGCCGACCTCAAGCCGGGCGGCAGATTTACGGCGCCGGACATGGAAACGGCGGGCGGTCAAAGACTGCTTGCAAAACGCTTGCAGGAAGCCGGTCTCATCGCCGACTCTCCGACCGTTACCGGACGCACTCTCTTTGAAGAAGCGGCCGAAGCGGTAGAAACACCGGGACAACGGGTTTTGACCTCAGTTGAGAAACCTTTAAAGTCCATGGGCGGCATCGGCATATTGCGCGGATCTTTGGCTCCCGAAGGCTGCGTGGTCAAGCTTTCCGGGCACAACCGCACCAATTTTGTCGGACCGGCACGTGTTTTCGATACCGAAGACGCTGCATTCAAAGCCGTTCAAAGCGGCGGCATCAAAGCCGGCGATGTAGTCGTTATCCGCTACGTCGGACCGAAAGGCGCTCCCGGAATGCCGGAAATGCTCGGAGTTACTGGTGCAATCGTCGGCGCCGGGCTCTCGGATTCGGTTTCACTCATAACGGATGGCCGCTTCAGTGGCGCCACCTACGGATTCATGGTCGGTCACGTTTCACCTGAAGCCGCTGTCGGCGGACCGATCGCTCATATCAAAGACGGCGATGAAATTGAAATCGACGTGACCAGCCGAACCATTGATGTACATGCGGACCTTTCTTCTCGTTCAAAAGACTGGCAGCCGAAAGAACCGGTATACAAAACCGGTGTTTTTGCAAAGTATGCCCGACTCGTTTCCTCCGCTTCGGAAGGCGCAGTCACCAACAGTTTTTCCACACCGAAAGCCGCTTTGTCGGCCAAGAAATAATCAACAAAGGAGCTTGTAATGACGACTATGTACTGGGAAAAAGATGCCGACGCCAATGCTCTCAAGGGCAAGAAAGTAGCCGTTCTTGGCTATGGCAGCCAGGGGCGCGCGCATGCACTCAATCTCAAAGAGAGTGGTGTTGATGTTGTCGTCGGATTGAGAAAAGGTGGAAAGACCTGGCAACAAGCCGAGCAAGACGGATTCAAGCCCGAGACTCCTGAGCAAGCCGCCAAGTCGGCTGATGTCGTTTGCTTCCTTTGCCCTGATATGGCTCAACCGAAGCTCTATAAAGAAGCTGTCGAGCCAAATTTGAAGCCGGGCGCGACCGTTATGTTCGCTCATGGATTCAATGTTCATTACAAAACAATCCAGCCGAATGCCGAGACCGACGTCATCATGATCGCTCCCAAGGGACCTGGTGCACTGGTTCGCCGCCAGTACGAAGAAGGTCGTGGCGTCCCTTGTCTGGTCGCTGTTCATCAAGATGCATCCGGTAATGCTTTTAAAACAGCACTCGCATACGCTCATGCTCTGGGCGGAACGCGCGCCGGTGTCATTCAGACTACATTCCC
Source organism: bacterium (assembly GCA_041911975.1). Lineage (GTDB taxonomy): Bacteria > Cyanobacteriota > Vampirovibrionia > Obscuribacterales > Obscuribacteraceae > QKMZ01. The sequence goes on from JAYRNY010000852.1 coordinate 3,349, forward strand.
GGAAGAGACGGAAACGGATCTTTTCGGCGAGCAAGCTGTCCTTTGCGGTGGAGTTACCGAGCTGGTCGCCGCTGGTTGGCAGACTCTCGTCGATGCCGGATATCAGCCCGAAGTTGCCTACTTCGAGTGCTTACATGAATTGAAACTGATCGTTGATCTGATCTACGAAGGCGGCTTTGCACGCATGCATGAGTTTGTCAGCGAAACTGCGAAATTTGGCGACCTCACACGCGGGCCTCGCGTTGTTGACGATCATGTTCGCGCCACCATGAAAGAAGTTCTCACCGAAATCCAAAACGGCAAATTCGCTCAAGAGTGGATTGATGAGAACAAAGGATCGCGCGAAAGGTATAACGAACTGCTCAAGAAAGATCTGGAGCATCCGATCGAAACGGTCGGCAAAAGGATGCGCGACAACATGAGCTGGCTCAAGGACAAGGCTGCGAAGCCGGCAGAAAAGCAGCCAGTCGGCGCAGTAAGCCGGTAACTCCCGCGAGGCGTAGGGGCTCACTGCTTGCGCCCCGCAGTGTCGGCGAGCCGCCGACACTGCAATCAATATTCAAACTGTAGGGGCGGCATTCTTGCCGCCCTGGCAAAGAGAAAAAATCCAAAACTGTGGGGGCGGCATTCTTGCCGCCGGGCAGAAGGAAAAACCAGAACTGTAGGGGCGGCTTACAAGCCGCCCGGGCCAAAGAAACAAAACCTCCGAACGAGAATTCGAAACAAATGAAGGGTGCCGAAATAGTAGTAAAAGCGTTGGAGAAAGAGGGTGTCGATACCGTCTTCGGGTATCCGGGCG
>JAYRNY010000853.1:0-5126 GCA_041911975.1 bacterium
TATGCTCTTTGGCCGTAGCGAACACCCGATCGCAGGCAGCGTTCACCAGAATGTCGAGACGATCGTAGACCTCGCCTTCATTCCAGAAAAGACCCATCAAGCCCTGCACCCATTCAAAATAGCCAACCGTAACGGCGGCTGAATTAGAGAGAATATCGGGCAGCACGTGCACGCCGCGCTGGGCGAGCACTTCATCGGCTTCCGGGGTGGTGGGAGCGTTTGCTCCTTCGACGATGACTTTCGCTTTAACCTTGTCGACATTACCGGCGTGCACTTGATTGGCAACTGCACAAAGGATAAGGATGTCGCAATCGAGCTCCACAACTTCATCTACAGGAATGAATTTGCCGTTGGGATAAGACTCCATATTGCGGTGCTCTCTGTAATGAGCCTTAACGTCTTCTACATCAAGACCTTTCGGATTGTAGACACCGCCTGAAGTCTCTGATACACCGACGATTTTGAAACCAGCCTTGATGAGGTTTCTCGCAGTGCCCGATCCTGCTCGCCCCAGACCTTGAATGACAACGGTCGGCTCATTTTTGGTCGGGCCGATGTCCTTGAGCAGTTTTTGCGTGCACAGCGAAACGCCATATCCGGTCGCTTCCAGCATGCCCAGCGAACCGCCGATTGACTTGGGTTTCCCTGTAATAATCGAAGGAACGGTATGGCCGACGTTGACGCTGTACGTGTCCATCATCCAGGCCATCGTCTGCTCGTTCGTGTTTAAGTCCGGACCCATGATGTCGGCATCCGGTCCGATGATATCGATGATTTCGGACGTATACCTTCTTGTCACCCGCTCCAACTCATTGTTGGTCATATTTGAAGGATCGAGGCGAATGCCGCCGTGGGCACCGCCGAAAGGAAGATTCATAAGTGAGCACTTCCAGGTCATCAGCATCGCCATGGCTGCGATTTCGCCAAGATTGACGTGCGGATGGAAGCGCACACCGCCTTTTCCGGGTCCCAGCGCCAGGTCGTGCTGGACGCGATAGCCCTGGTAAGTCTGGATGCTTCCGTCGTCCATGCGGCAGGGCACGACAATAGAAAGAGCTCGCTTGGGCTGCATCAGGGGTCCAATCGTGCTTTCATCAAGCTTCAAAGACTGAGCAGCTCTATTGATCCGCCTCTGCGCCATCAAGAAATCTTCGGTTTCCCACTCGTTGCCGAACTTCTCTTTCTTGCCGCCCGTCTCTTTCGAGTCGCCCTTTTGCTTGACTTTCCCCATGTCGATATACACCTAAGCTGCCGGAGTCGAGCCAATATTATAGGCACTCACGACGCAAAATTGCATTGTTTATAGCCATTTTGCGGCTCTTGACCACTGTGCATCGTCAATGCCCCACCCGGCCAAGCTCCGCAGCCTAAGAGGAAACATTAGAGTTCTTGTCCCTTAGGAGCGCCGGTTGGAAGGTCAAAGACGCCAATGTAAACGATGTCTGAGCTTCGTCCGGCAATTTCGCCGTTGGCCTTTTGTGCAAAAACTCTCAGTTGATAGCAAGCATTTTCAGGGAAAAGGTTCTTCTCAATCAAGATACTGCCGGTGGCGCCTGGTCGAGACCACGTTTTCAACGGCTTTTTCGAAAGACCTGGACTGCGGTAAGTGTAATTTTCCAGTTGAAACATCATGCGCGGGCGCGACAATTCGCACAGACACTGTGTGGAGCCCGGAACATTGGATGCGTCATATTTGATTTCGACTGGAAATTTAGTCGGACGAAAAATACCGTCATCGCCCTCGCGCCAGTTTTTACCAGCGACAGAAATGCTCGGAGAGACGTCCTTGCCACCGATGAGGCGGGCACCAGTCAGCTTGAAGTTGCCCTTTGTGCCCAGGTACATACTGAATTTCTGCCTGTTTGCGTGCAGATACCAGGAGAAAACCTCGTCCACCGGAAAAACTAGAGTTTGCTTTCTCAACCCGGTGTCATATGGAGCAGAGCACCAAAAATCCATGGTGTTAGGGGGCTCCGGCTTATCTTCGAATCTGAAGTACATTCGCCGAATGGTGCCGGGCACTGGCGCCGGAGTCGAATTCTCCAGGTCTACCTCAGCAAAGCGAACAGATGCAGACTTGAACGGACGCTCCGCGGTGATTTTCGTTTGATTTTCAATATCGCCCGGGCTCAGCTTCAGCTCCGGCAGCGTATCGTCTTCAGCCGTGTCGAAGTTCAATTTTGTCAGTTTGAAGTTGTCTGAATTCCAAAAAAAAGTTTCGTACCTTTGCCTGTCGGAAAGTTTTTTCCTCAACTCTCCAGACGGAATAGCCATATCGCATATGTAGGAACGCGGCTCGAGAAGCGCCACACGATTGGCTATATCCTGATCGAGAAGAGGCGGCGAAAGCAGGCTCTGAAGCACATAATATCGATTGCAGACAAATGCTCCAGCCACTTGCATAGGCAGATATGCAATCAACAATTTCTTGCCGGGCGGCAGATCAGCGACCGCCTTTTTCACCTGCGTCTGCAGCTCTTTCACCTGCGTTGCCGCAATGGTGAAAAGGTCTGTGTTGATCTTGCCTGTGATGATGAACAATGCAGCCAGAAGGCCGGAAAGAGCACCGGCAGCGATTTTGATTAATCGATCTGATTTCAATTGTTTGGGCTGGCCCGGAACCAGAATTATCGCCAAAAGCATCGAAAAAATAGCAGTGCTCAAATAAAAGAGTCTTGAACCGGCCAGGTTTTCACTGAGGCGAAACACCTGCAATAAAGGCAAATATTGAAGAATCAGCCAGAGGGTGAGAAAGGCTGCAAGCTTAAACTGTTGCCTCAGAAACCTCTCGAGAACAAGGCGACAAATCAGGTACAGTCCCAGTAAGACGTAAAAGGCGTGAAAAGACATTGCCAGTGGGCTTTCGCCAGTGACTAGAGCCTCGTTATAAGGATATGCAGCTTTCACAAGATGTGTCAGTCGCATGACACTATCTACAAAAGGGCGATTCATCGATTCGCCTAAAGCACCGACGTAGCCGCCTATAAAAGTGCCGATGGCCAGAAAGCGCAGAGGCAAAAAGATCGCCAGAGCTGCAAAATATGGCAGTGCATACAGGAATGCTTCAGAACACCGTTTGTGGAACTCTTCACTTTCACTAAGAAAGAAGCTGCACAAAAACACAGCAAAAGGTAAAGTGAATGCCATTTCTTTGGAAAGCAATCCAAGCCAGAAAGCAATCAAAGAAGCCCATCCAACAAAGCTTTTCACTGCGTTCTCGCCGGGCTTCAATTGCAAAAACAGGGCAAGAGAAATCAGATAGAACATCGTCGACATTCCGTCAACTCGCCCGACGATCCAGCAAGTCACCTCAGTGTGCAACGGACAGACGGCGAAAAGGAAACCGGCGATGCAGCCGATTATTTTCGGGTGTGCATAATCGAATCGACCGGCCAGGTTCTTTGCGATGCAGGCAACAGCAAGAGCGGCCATAAAAGAGAAAAGCAGATTGGAGACGTGATAACCGATTGGATTGCTTTGCGAGATCAGAAAATCGAGCGCATAACTGGCTTCTACAAGCGGGCGATAGAAAGTCTCTTGCGTCGAGTCAGGCATCCACACCGTAGTGAACATACGCGCCAGCAGTCCCGGATCGCCGTTGAAAACACGGTAAACATAATTCACCAGTACCAGATCGTCACTCGTGAAATAACAGCGCAAAGCGCCGCCGAATTCATAGAGCATGGCGGCAATAGTGGCCACGAAAAAAATCAGCAGCTCGAAGACTGCTAGATCGCCTGATTTCTTTTGATCCTCAGCAAGCGCGTCCGAGCTCATTGAAAGACCTTACTTTGCGACCGCCTGTTTCATCTCTTTCTTGAGGTGTTCCTCGATCTGTTCTTCCACCATAATGCTCTTTTTGCGCACAGACCCTATGAGCTTGTCGGCATCCTTGGAGGTTTTCTCAACGAACGTCGCCTGGCTCCTGTCGAATCCGCCCAAATTGATCAGCACGTTGTAGTACGCACCTTCAGCAGCAGCACGCGCCATCAGTCCCGCGACACCGGCATCTGATATTGAATTAGGATTGCCTTTTTGAATTGCAGTGTGAACAAGATCCAGCGCGTCGTCTGCACGTTTTAGAACACCTAACGGCACCAATGTAGCTTCAACAGTGGCATTGTGAATCGCTTCATCGCGAGACTTAACTTCCTCGGCAGAGCCCTTTGGCAAACGCCTCGATTCAACAATGCGATTGTAGGCATTCATGTCATTGTCTACATCACGCAAGAATTCAACCTTCATTCTTTGACCGGTTTCCGCCAGCTCATTCAAAATCGGCTTGGAATTTTCAAAGCCCTTTTTCTCGTAAGTCAAATTGGCGACCATTGCCGAAAGCGCAGCCGAAAGCGAGCCGGCCAGCGCAGCGGCACTGCCTCCTCCCGGTGCCACGGAATCAGAAGCCAGCTCGTCAACGAAATCACTGAGAGACAGTTTCTTCAATTCTTTTGCTTGCGGAGCGACTCGGTATTCAATGATCTTTTTGTCGATATCGAACGGCGACAATTCCGCCAGACCAAGCGATTGCACTGCTGTCTCCACCAACTCTCTTTCTGAAACACCGGTGGAACGTCCCTGTTTTCTCAGATAGTGCCGTCCAGCTTCGAGCATGGGAGCCAGTGGGACCAGACCGACAATTTCACTGCCGGTGGCGCGCAGACCCATCTCATTGGCGACTCTCTCAGACTCATCAAATGCCTGATGCAGAGAGCAGATCGAATAGTCGATCAAGTTTATCGATATCTGTGCGCGTTTGTATTCATCGACATACCAGCCTACCGCTCGCACTGCTCTGAGAGTTCCAGGCACTTTCACGGAGACCCCGTCTTTGTCTTTGACTATATTTCCTTCCGCATCACGCTTGGCTTTTCCAGCTTCGCGAATAGTCAAAGCTATGTCGTTGGCGAGCTTTTTGGAACGAGTGTTCAAGTTGACGTTGTAAGCAATGAGAAACTGGCGAGCACCAATAACGGTGGCGCCTGATTGGGCGTTGAAGCTGGAAGGTCCGTAGTCAGGCTTGAAGCTCTTGTCCTTCATTTTCTCCGGCAGTGCTTCATACTCGCCCTTGCGAATATCCGCCAGGCTCTTGCGATCTTCAGTTCTTGCCGCTTCGGCATAGAGATAAA
>JAYRNY010000854.1:0-3286 GCA_041911975.1 bacterium
CAGGCGGCTCTACCTCCACTTTCTGAAATCCGCCTTCGATAATGCGGCGGGCATGAAGTTTTTCGTTCTCGATAGAGAAGTCTTCGCAATAGGTGACTTGGGGCAGGTTCAAACGCTCGGCCAACTGGGGTCCAACTTGGGCGGTGTCGCCGTCTGTCGTTTGCAGTCCACAGAATATGAAGTCGAACTTTCCTACATAGTTGATTACTTTGTAAAGCGCATAAGCCGTCGCCAGAGTATCGGAGGCGGCCAGGCGTCGGTCGGAAAGGAGGAAGCCGCGGTCGACGCCGTGCTCGAGTGCTTCCAGAAGAATCTCGACGGCAGGCGGGGGTCCCATGGATATCGCCGTCACTGTGCCGCCGTACTTCTTTTTCACATGAAGAGCGGCCTGAAGAGCGTAGCGGTCGAATGGGTTGAGCATTCGTTTGGCGCGGGCGCGGTCGATTGTGCCGTCAGGGTTGATCCCTGCTTTGGAACCCTGGTCGGGCACCTGCTTGACCATCACAAAGATGTTATATGACCGCGCCATCTAGTACTTGAGCCTCCCGGACCGACTTACATACATAAGCTCTGCTCTCAAACGCTCGTTGTAAGGAGCATGGATCTATCTGTGACGGCTATTTTAGCCGCCAGTAACTATTTCAATAGCTTTTCTAAATAAGGAGCTTAACTGTAATTGTTTCTTCTCTTTTCTGGCCCGTTAAAGATCACGAAATCGAAATCTTGGTCGGACTTTGCAGAGCCGACAGAATCAAGCAGAATCCAACAGAATCCGATATAGACTCGATATTTCAGTATCATTATGTTTTCCGCGATTTCCAATAAAAGGTGCAAAGCACATGTCTTTCCGCGCTCCGAGAACCTTCACCTGGCTTGCGCTCAGCTTTCTTTTGATGACAAGCGGCGGCGCTGTTTGTCAACCCTCTTTCGCACAAGAATCGGCCCAAGAAACTGTTACAGTAACCGCCCAAGAATCCGCTAAAGAAGAGGCAAAAGCGCCTCAAGAAGTAGATGCGCAGGGCAGCCTGCCTTCCAAGGAGGAAAACGTCAAGAGCACAGGCAAAGAAGCCTTTGCTGGCTCTGCCGTTACGAAAGATAAAAGGGAATCAAAAAATGGCCATCAACCGAATTCGGTTGATGGCCAAAGAGCGCCGTTAGTTGAGGCTAAAAAATCGAAGGAGGCGGGCGATAAGGGAGATGCGAAAAAGAGTTACCGCGCTCTTGTCGATGCTTATTTCGGCGGCATATTCAAATTCGAGCCGCATTATGCAACCGAAATCGGTATTCATGACTATGACGGAATGTTGCCGGACATGAGTCCTGACGGCGTGAAAAAGCAGACGAAATTCTTGAAGGACTATTTGAAGAAATTCGAAGGCTTCGATGGCTCTGCGCTTAATGAGAAAGATCGTCTGGATCTTGTCCTTCTTGTCAATCAAATCAGAGATCGCTTGCTCGACCTGGAAGAAATCGGCAATTACAAGCGCAATCCTGCTACGTATAGCGAACTTGCCTGTGCTGCCGTCTTTGCCATCATGAAGCGTGATTTTGCCGAACCGAGCGAGCGTCTCAAGAGTGTCGTTTCCCGGGAAAAAGCGATTCCGGAAATGCTCAAACTCGGGCGGGAAAACATAAAAGCAGAGTTGGTGCCTAAAGTCTTTGCCGAGATCGATCTTGAGCAGTTGCCTGGCATCATCTCCTTTTTTGAGAAGGATGTGCCGGCAGCCTTTGCCTCGGTGAAAAGCACTTCTCTCAATGAAGAATTTGCAGCTGCCAACAAAGCGGCAATAGCGGCTCTCAAAGAGCATGAAACATATGTGCGCAAAGAGATTTTGCCGAAAGCCAAGGGGAATTACTCGCTGGGCACCGAGCTCTATAAAAAGAAGCTGCTTTACCAGGAAATGGTAGATGAGCCGATAGATGTCCTCTATCAACGTGGGCAAACTGAATTGAGGCGCCTGCAGAAAGAATTTGCCCGGGCCGCGCATGCGCTCGATCCCAATCATTCGGCGCTGAAGGTTTTTGAAGGCATTTCGTCAAAACATCCGGAACCGGCAGAGCTTATAGATTCGGTCAAGAAATGTCTGGAAGATCTGCGCCGCTTTTGCGTGGAAAAGCCGATCTTGACTGTGCCTGCGGAAGACAGAGCGATGGTGGCCGAGACGCCGCCTTTTGCGCGAGCTCTTTCTTTTGCTTCTATGGATACACCCGGGCCGTTCGAGAAAAAGGCTAAAGAAGCCTATTATTTCGTCACTTTGCCTGAAAAGGACTGGCCGGCAAAGCGCGAGGAAGAGCACATGCGCAGTTTCAGCCATCAGGATGTGCTCAATACCAGCGTGCATGAAGCCTACCCCGGTCATTACGTGCAGTTTCTCTGGGTCAATATCAATCCATCTAAAGTACGCAAGCTGACCGGCTGCGGCTCGAACGTGGAGGGCTGGGCGCATTACTGCGAGCAGATGATGGTCGATGAAGGGCTTGGTTCCGGCGATTTGAAGCTGCGCCTCACCCAATTGCATGACGCGCTTTTACGCTGCTGCCGTTATCTAGTGGCTATTAAGATGCATACGGAAAAAATGACGGTGGACGAGGCGACCGAGTTTTTTGTCAGGGAAGGTTTCACGGAACGCGCCAACGGTGAGCGTGAAGCGAAACGGGGAACAAGTGACCCCACTTATCTCGTCTACACCCTGGGCAAGCTTCAAATTATCAGTTTGAGAGATGAGTACAAAAAGTTGAAGGGACAGGAGTATTCGCTGAAGGCCTTTCATGATGCCTTTCTTGCCACAGGCTGTCCGCCTGTTAAAGTGGTTAGAGCGGAGATGCTGAACGATTTTTCCGCATTTCCGGTCAAGGAAAAATCTGCCAAGCCTGCGAAAGGAAGGTTTGGAAAGAAGAAATAGAAGAGAGTAGAGGCACGGCTGCTGGTTCGCCGCCTGTACTAAAGTGGCAGACTTGAAAGTGAAGAAGAGACAGATAGGGCTGGGTCACACACACAAATGCGTGGAGGCGCTCAGTTAGATGAAAAACGAAATCAAGAGAAGGACAGCGAGAACCAGCAAAGAAAGAATTATGGCAATGGGGCTGGCAGTGGTAGCGATTACAGGAGCGACATTCCTGACTGAGCTTTCACCGGCAAATGCCGAGAAGGCAACTTCCGCCAAGACGGTCGATCTGGGCTGGCCCACAGATCTCGAAAAGGTATTGACTCAGGCCAAGGCGCAAAAGAAGTATGTCCTGGCCGACATGTACACGGACTGGTGCCTGTGGTGCAAAAGGCTCGAGG
>JAYRNY010000855.1:0-2636 GCA_041911975.1 bacterium
GCTGAAAAAAGCTGCCGTGGCACGGCACCAAGTGGTAGCATCACCACAGGTGGTATCACTATTCGATGGACTTGTCAGCTTACGACAACCACCGGGACCTTACTCATTCGGACGCTAAGAGGATAGGGCTGGCACATGAACCATGATGTAGTGCCAGCCAAAATCGGTGACGAACACGAAGGGCGACAACTGAGCTTCTTGCAGCAGTTCGAATTTGCGGCGTGCCTCGCCCTTCAGCCTGTTTGGATCAAACGGCTGACCATCAGGCAGTTCGTGCAGCCTCTCGATTTCTTGATGCAGTACGAGCGCGGCGAAGGCTGTTTTTTCGCCCTTTCTGGCAGCCGCCTGCACATTGGCGGGCAAATGTTTGAGGTTTTCTCTGGCCCGAGCGGTGAGGGCCTGATCTGCTTCGATGTTTCTTTTCTGCTCGAGGAGGCGCTGTTCTTCGCGCCACTGATCGTATTGCGGTTTCATCTGATGCCCTGCATCAGCAGCTTGCTGGACTTGCTCCTTAAAAGTCATGGCTGGTTTACCTGTAGAAGGGGGCTTTGGCTTTCGCGTGGCGTGCGCGCAAAACCAAGGCAATTGAAACTAACGCTGCACCGCCGAGAGCAAGGCGCTCTCATGGCGCTATTGTGCTGGACGCCAGACTCAGCACAGGGTGGGCAAAGTTGGGGAGGGGAGAGCGACATCTTCTATCCGACTATGCTCCTGATACATCGACTGCAGCCTGCCGCAGATCTTGAAACGCTGTTGTCTATCTGGATGGCTGAACTGAAACTGATTGGTCCCTGGAGCAATGGAAAGAGAAGAGGCTTGACTCTAACAGGACGTATCCCGATTCGGAAAAAGCGCCCAAAAGCTTTCTGCTCCCTCAAACATCGAACGCACTTGCGATTCTAAAGAACCATCAAAAATAAGCAAACCAGTTTGTAGTTTTTTTGTTGCAAAACCAGCTCTGTACTAGCGATTTACACGCCGCTTGACAAACTAGCGCAAGCTTGCGCTACGTTCGGTTTTGGGTGATTATCACCAGCCGCGCAACTTCACGACGCCCAGATGAGAGTTCTGAAACCTCATACTGGTGCACATTTGTTGAAGAGTCTCGGGGGCACAAGGCTAGGCTCTCATTACATACTCTGCTCTTCATCTTTCGGTTTCACTCAGTCCACTTTTCTCACCCAGCGTTCGATTCAAACCTCCAATTCAGCACTCTTGTGCTGATCGATCGCCTACGACCGAATCATTGGACACGGACTGAGTTGACGCTGCGTCAGAAACCAGCGAGTGAAGAGCTTCTAGCCCCACCTTCGTAATTACGGTGTATGGGCAAGGCGAAACCTGTTGCTGAACAGGCTCTGTCTTGCTTATGTACGCACGCAATGCGCCCCTACACGGTTCGCAGGTGGAGTTCGACTACTGAAAATCCCAGGAGTTACTATGCAAACACGCATCTGGCGAGACATCCTCGCTTACGCGCGTTGGGCGCCATCGCCGCACAACACGCAGCATTGGAAGTTCCGACTGATCGACGAGACGCATGCGGTCTTGATGTACGACCCGCAGCGCCTCTTGCCCGTCGAAGACGGCAAAGGTCAGTTCATGGCTGCCGGCTTCGGCATCATCCTCGAGATGATGGACATCGCCGCCGCACCTCTCGGGTACGAGCTGAAGACCACGCTTCTCAACGTTCCTCTCGATGAGAAGAAGGTCGGTCCGCAACCGTTCGCCAACCTCGAACTGGTTGCCCGCACAAAGCCCGAACCCCTCGATCGCGAGCTGATCCTCCAGCGCCGCACGTCGCGCCTGCCTTACAACGACCAGGTCGTTCCGCAGCCTGTGCTCGATGAGCTGGCGCAAGTGGCCGCCTCGTTCGACCACCAGATGGAATCGTCGAACGATCCCGAGCAAGTCAAATTCATCCTGGATCTCAATGCCGACACCATGTTCCTCGACTTGCGCGTCAAAGACACGCGCGATGAGATCGGGCACTGGACGCGGTATTCGAAGCAGCAGGCGAAAGAGACCGGCGACGGTCTGGCCGCATACGCCATGCTCTTTCCTGGCTGGATGATGACGCTCTTCTTCAAGGCCAACTGGCTTTTCCAGATCCCCGGCATTCACCAGTTCTGCAAGTGGACGTACAAGCGTTCCATGCGTGGCACCAAAACGGTGGCCTGGATCTCCGGCAAGTTCGTGGAGCAGCCTGACTGCGTAACGGCAGGCCGCATGCTGGCTCGGGTCTGGCTGACCATGACCAAGCACGGCATCTATCTGCATCCCTACGGATCGGTGATCACCAATCACCGCTCTCACAAGGTCATGGAAGACCACTTCGTCAATCCCAATCGCCGGGAACCGTTGTGGCTTCTGGTTCGGCTGGGACAGAGCGACTCGCCGCCACGGGCGCAACGGCTGGATCTAGACGACATCATCGTTCGTTAACGCGAACCGGAGAACACGAAATGAGAAAATTCCTGATTTTCACGTTCCTGATCATCGCCGAGCGCATTCGCGCCGGTTTGATGCGCTGCGAAAACGTCTTCGGGCTGCTCTTCCTGCCCTCGCTGAGCGGATTTCGCGAGCGGGTCGGTCAATGGAAGGCATGGCGCGCCCATGAACACGCGAAGCGCACC
>JAYRNY010000856.1:0-14142 GCA_041911975.1 bacterium
AATGCCGTGGACAGCTTTTTCGGTCCGGGAAAAAACGTCGATGTAACGCGTTATGTGAAAAAGGGCGACAATGCGCTGACCTTTGAAGCAAAGGCGATGGGTGACCAATACAACCAACATGACGGTGACGCCAGTTCGATATTGACTCTGCAGTTAGTCAAAGGAGCGCATGTGCAAGACGAGTTCAAGTCTGCCGATGTGCTCGTCACGTATAGGCGCAATGCCACAGAAAAAGAAGACTTCAACGACACAGAGCATTTCTCGGCGAACTGAATATGAAAGCAAAAGGAATTTTCATTTCAACCTTGCTGGTCGTTGACACCTTTCTTCTGTCTTACGCCGCCGGATTTCACAGCAGGCACGTCCTGGTTGTAAATCCAAAGCTTCCTCCTGTTGTCCAAAAGAAAACGGAAGTCAAGCCAACTCCCGTGCCAATACCAGCAAAGAAGGCAGACTCAAAAGAGGGGCATGGGAAGAAGGATCCACACCCTGCAAGCACGCATGGCAAAGGATCTCACGATAGCAAGAATTCAAAGAGCAGTGGCAAGCCTGAAGGCACCACGACGGGCGAACAAACTTCCTCTGGTGGCACTTCGAAAGCCGCCGCTGACAAACCGACGCATTCAAAGCCAGGTGCAAAACCACAAGACTCGAAAACTGGAACCAAGCCGGCAGTAAAGCCGTCCGTAAAACCCGCAGTTAAACCTGCCGCAAAATCACAGGCAAAGCCTCAAAGCAAGCCAGATTCGAAAGCCCCAGCAAAGCAAATCAAGTACGATTCAAAGAATCCCGGCGCATAGCTTTAAGGTGCTGGGTTCGAAGACACGTTTGACGATTCGCTCGAAGAATGATTCGTGGGATTGCTTTTAGAAAAATTTGCCAGATCCAGCTTGAGCCAATAAACAGATTCATATCGTACGTTCAAATCCAACCGAGTGGCACGTTCTACTACTGCGTTCATTTCTTCTGAGACTTGAGGGACTTTTGCCCTCGGAGAAGAGGTGCTGATCGGCTTTGGTGTCAGACCAGTCAGCAAGAAATACATGGTCGCACCAAGCGCATAGATGTCGCTTTGAACACAGGCCTCTTCTCTAAACTGCTCTGGAGGAGTGAAGCACTGCTTGGCGCATGAATCTGTAGTCTTCTGCCCGTCCTGCCGCACCGCCAGACTGAAGTCAATCAACTTGATCGTTCCATCCGCCTTTACCAGGATGTTTTCTGGTGTAACATCACGGTGTACGATTGGTGGATTTTGTCCGTGCAGATACTCGAGCACATCGCAAACTGAATGCGCGATTTGAATCACTTCTGCTTCGCTCAGGCGACCTTGCTGTTGAATTTTTTGTCGTAGCGTAACTCCTTCTATGTACTCCATGGCCACATACACGCGACCTTCCTCGAAGAAGAAATCCTCGAGCCTGACAATACCAGGATGCTGCAATTGACTGAGCAGGCTTACTTCAGCCTCAAATTCACGCGCTGACTCAATTGGTGCGCTGGAAGTGGAAGTAGCAAGTATGAATTCTTTGAGAACACACTTCTCACCATTCTCTTTGGTGGCAATGTAAGTAGTCGCTTGCCCGCCGGACGAAATACGATCTTCAATTCTGTACGCACCATTTTTCAAAATCTCGCCTGCCGGAAGAACATTGTGCTTCTTCACTCTGCTTCTGTATGTAAGAACGTCAAACCAAAGTTGCGTATAGCGCTTGTCTTTTAAAACGGTGGAACCCAGAAGCTGTTTTTCCGCACTCTCGTGTATTACAACATCTGGAGCCCATTTCTTCACTGAGTAAAAAAGTCGGGCGCGTTGCTCTCGACTCAAATCATTCAGATTGATCTTGATATTGCGGCCAAAGTCTCCGGTTTTCTCGCTGCTGCTGAAGATCAAGTAATTCCCCGGCGCGCTCTTATGTGCAATTCCATCTATCAGCGCTGCAAATTTGTTCAAGATCTTGTAGCTCAATGACTCCTTTTTGAATGCTGTTTCCGGCAGAGGCGACAATTTGAAATAACCTTCCTCCATACGACGCAAACTTTTCACTTCGTTCCATTTTAATGAATCAGGTCCGCCGCCAATCGTCCACCGATTAATGGTAATCACCGACAAGAACCAGCTCTTCAGCATCTTCTTCTTTATGCCGGATGCGGTAATTTCAACATCGTGCTCATCGGTCAAGAAATTGAGTGGAAACAAAAACCACGCTCTGAAAAAGAGCAGGCAGAGGGCGGTAGCCAGGCTTACAAGATAGAAGTGAACGAAGAAAACAGAACGCTTGTTCGGCTCAATGCCAAGATCACTAATCCAGGGCCAGAAGCCGTTGTAACCTTGAATCCAGGTCACATCAGAGCCCTGAGGTCCCATCAGTTGAATGCGTTTTGGATTGAATTTTTGCACACTTGCCAGTCCTACAGGCGGCACCTCAATTGTTGGAACACGGCTGCCATTGTACATTCTTACAGGGAGTACCTCTCCTGTTTTCATAAGGCGCTCAATGCCCATTTTTTCGTAGACGTTATAACTAAAAAATGCAGGTATACCCATGGCGAAGAAAGCAAACACAACCAGGCCAAATGCTCGCGAGTAATAAAAGGTCGTCTCGGAGCGAACGGCGTCAGGGCGTTTGTTTTGGATGAAGACAAAGCCCTCACCGTCTTCAAGTTTCGCTTTTGGTTTCTGAAAGAAGCCGCGAACCCAGTGCAAAGCGATCCACACAAGGGCAAATGGCGCGCAACAAAGATAGAGCCAGAAAAGAATGAATGGCAATCCTTGATCTGCACCTTCACCGAGATCACGCACCATGGTCGAGTCTTTGAATGTCGACGGAATTAGACCGTGTATTTTTGTTTTCCATTCTGCCGGGAAATGCTTATACACCCACACAGTTATTGGTTTTGCAAGAACAATGAGAATCCACAGAAGAATCAGTTTCGGACAGAGCGCAAATCCAAGCAAAACGGCCAATGGTGCTCTCAGATTCCAGAGCCAATCAAAACACACCTTAAAGTTCTCAAAATACGGACCAACCGTCTTCTGGTGAGTCTCCGGCGGTTGGCTCTTTGACTGACTTAATGTAGGGTCGCCGCATGGAGTAGACCCTGCATTAGTAGATTTCGCAATATCAACTGAAACCAATTCGCTACCTGCTTCTGAGGCAGCGTCAGGGCTGGCCGGCTGTTCGCCGGCACCAACCAATGGCTGCTCTCCTGGCTCGGAAACAGCCTTCGTCTTCGGTTCGCCTGCTGGAGGTTCAATATGCACTTCTGCTTCTTGCGCAGAGGAACGCTCGGCTGACGACGAATCCTGCTCTTCATCAAAAGAATCGGAGACCAGCTCTATAGGTTCTTCCTTGACGGCTTCGTCCGTAAAACTGTTGTGAGTCTCTGCGCTCATGCGGATACCTTTTCTTTATGTGCAGAGAATTTCAACTTAAAGCCGGCTTCGAGCTCTTGCAAACGTTTCAACACTTCTTCAAATGACTGCGGGCGATTTTCTTCTTCAAACTCGGTGCAATCGCGGACTAACTGGTCTAGTGCTAGAGAACAATCCAGAGTTTTTGCCGGAGATGATTGAGAAAGGGCTACGGGATCGCGTCCCGTCAGCAAGAAATAGAGCGTGCAGCCAAAGCTGTAAATGTCGCTTCTTTGAGTAGCCTCACCTCTCAATTGCTCAGGAGAAACATAGCAGTGCTTACCTATCATCGTGCCCGTGATCCCATCAAGAAACTCACGAGCTGCACCGAAGTCTATCAATCTCAGTTGACCATCTTCTCCGGCGATGACATTATCTGGTGAAATATCACGGTGCAAAATAGCAGGCTCACGTCCATGCAAGTAGATCATGATCTCGCTCAATTGCTTCGCCCATGATATTGTCAGGGCTTCAGAGCGAGGTCCATGCTCAGTCACAATCGCACGCATGTCACTGCCCATTCTGTGCTCAATAACAAGGAAAGTCGATTTATCGAAGGAGTATGAATTGAGAACTTTAGCGATTCCTTGATGATCTAGATTTGACAAAAGCTCATACTCACGCTTGAGTATTTTTTCCATTGCCTTAGTTTCTTCTGTTTCTTCAGCCAGGTAGAACTGCTTCACAGTCACCAGGCGCCCATCATCGTTGCGGGCAAGATAAACGGCACACAATGGCTTCGTAGCTATCAATTTGATAATTCGAGTTTGTGTATTCGGCAGACATTCACCTGCTTCGAAAGGCACAAATATCGTCGACTTGAAATCTTGAGGCGAGATGTTCGCGATTGCTGTATCAGTGTCTCCATCTGAAGCAGCTTTCTCACTGTCGGCCGCGGCCAGTTTTTCACAGACAGAGAATACTTCAGGATCTACCTCACATGAGCCGGCGTACTGATCAATGCCTTCCAAAAGAATTTTGAGATCCTTGCCGGACAATTGCGCCGCGTTGAATGAAATGTGACCACCACTTCGAAACTCTAGAGTAAATTTCGCTTTGCTCTCGTCAGAACCGTCCTTCATTTTTACTTTGAAGCTCTTAAGATCACTCCACAGCCTGAACTGTCTTCCCCATAAAGAAAGATAAGGTCCCTGCACGAACGAGAGTCCATCGCAGTTGATACTAATCTTGCGAGGCTTCGCATTGGGAAGAAAAACTGCGCCAGTAACTGCCAGAGGTGCGGTTCCATACAAAGCCACAATCGATCCAACGAATATTCTAAAATTCGGCGTGAATAACCAGTCCGGAGCTGGCATCCCATAGCCGAAACCGGCGTCTACTGCAGAAGCCATCATCCAACTTTGAATGGCATATCCTAACGGGCCACCGCAAAATCCAAATAGCCACCAAAGTGATGCGTAGCAAACAACAAGCCACACGAGAGTTCTAAATGCGTTTCCCAAAAATGGATTTGCTTCCGGAAAGCTCAAACTGCGTGCAGGCAACCGTAGAGCTTCTAAAAACGCTTCTATAATGTTTTGCAGAGAGCTGCATGAGACCACTCGCCAGCAAAACGAAGTGAGTATCGCATTTAGCCGCAAGACCGGCTGCAACAGAAGCAAAAATACAGCCCAAGAGACTGTGGTGAGGATGAATGTGTCGAATGGCTGTATGAATGAGAGATTGGTGAAAGCACCACTTGGATCCGCACCACCCAGGACTCCAGCAACGTTAGACGATCCAAAAAGATTGGCATCTTTTGCCGATGCCAAAAGCCAATTGGAGATCATGTATCCGGGACCATGTTTATTCAACGTGATACCAAGAATCCCCGCGATGTATGCGCCAATAAATAGGAAGTAACTGACTCCAGACCATGCTTGGCGCTTGACGATAAGATCCGGATCTTCTTTTGTTGGTCTCAAGCGAGCCCTGAACAAAATCGAGATAAAACACGCGATTGCATAAGCAATGAATGGACTGGCGAGAAATTGAAATGGAGCAAACTGCTTCAACCCGAGAAACAGAGCAGTAGAAATTGATGGTGCTCTCTCATTGGCGTATGTCACAGTAAAGAGATTTGCAGAAATTGCAGATTCCAAAATGTAGCGGATAGAGCAAATCCAGAATAGAAGAAATCCAATCCTCTGCACCTTGGGAGTTTTGACATAGGCCTTCAGATAAGTAACGCGGCCCGCCGGCTCAAGAGAAGGGAGAATCCGGCTGAGCGGAAACGCCAAGTAAGTGAGTGCCAGCACGACGCCCCATGTTATCGCCCAACCAGGAGCGAAACAGTCAGCGAGTATAAAGGCAAGAATTAAGAGGGCTTCGGAATGGCGCTTCAATAGCTGGCGCCACGCGACGCCTTTATTATTCATGATAGTACTAAGGTGCTGCGTGAAGTGTCGGGATCAGTATATATAAGGAACAGGAGATGTCAATAGGACTTTGTCTAGTCATAAATCTGCCCATCCTGCACAGGGCGGCGCATGCGCGCCCTAAGAGTTTAAAGGGAGGCATTACTGCCCCCCTTTATTGAATCGCTTTCGCAGATCGTGACTATGCGTTCTTCGACTTGATCACGCAAACGGCCGTAGGTCGTTTGACACGAAGAACGAGAGATTCATAAACACGGAAACGATAATTCATGTCGCTTGGTCCGAGATAGGCAATCTGCAGATCCTCAGCAACTGCAATGTCGAAGTTCTGCGCGCCGGTAGAAATAACGGCAGCGGTTCCCTTCTCAATCATTGGACTCCAATGAATTCCATCCAGGCAGAGCTTGCTCAATTGATCGAGTTCCAATGCCGGCGATTCTTTGACAGGCTTGAGCAGAGCTTCGTACATGTCTAGAGAAGTGACGAGCGCATAAGGGAAATGATGCTGCGCAGCGATCAATTTTCCAATCGCCGAGTACACATCTTTGACCGGCTCATTCGGTACTTTCCAGTCACCGCCCTGAATCTGTTGCGAACCAGGATACTTTAGAAGTCCATTGATACCGAGTTCTTTCGAACCGTTGAAGATCAGATCGTCTTCGGCATCGCCTACCTGATGAGCAGCACGAACGGCATTTGTGATGTCGATCGGAGCATGCATGTCCTGGCTCCATTTCACATCGCGCCAATGCAGCCAGAAATCTTTATAAAGCAGCGGCACGCGGACATAGGTTTCCTTCTCATGCGTACCGATTGGATTGGTATCCGGTCTGCCCTCGAGATCAACTTCAGCAGGTTCGTCATCTTTGATTGTTTCGAGCGGCACGCTCTCCACTCCGGCGCCAAGCGGCCCGAACAGCGCGATCAATCTGCGACCGACGACAGTCCGTCGAACTTCTTGTGCCGCAGCCTGAATCATGTCTGACGCTTGTTCATTCGTCAGGGGCAATTCAGACAGCTTTTGGTGCATCTTCCACACAGTTAGCCTCCTTGCGACCATAGTGGTCCGACAGTCCAATCTCTTTTGGTAGCACCAGTGGTGCTGGGTTTTCCCTTTTGGTCAGAATGACCTGAGCCACCGGAGCGACCCGAATGTCCTTGCCAGGCTTGTCCAGATCCTTGCTCCGAACGACCGCCGTATTGCGATTTCTCTTGTGACGCCGCCTGTTCACCGTGACTTCCGCCACCACCATGACCACCATGTGATGGCCTAATTTGATGTGTTCCGAAGTTTGATACCACCCCTGGTCTGCCACCAGGCTGTGCCGGTTTGCCACCACCGTGAGGCGGCGCTTCCGGCCCCAACAGTTCGACGCGCCATTCGACATGCTCTTCCATAAAGTGATCGAGCAGCTCGCGTTTTAATTCGACTGACATCGCTTGCTCCTGGAGCATGCGTTGAATGAAGAAACTGTGGTCAAGAAGTTTCTGCGTCAAAAGCGTAGGACCAGCACCGTGAATTTCTTCCAGCTTGGCAGTGTTTTCCTTTTCCTCTAAAAGGATGTGGGCGAACATCCGCTGTGACACATCACCGGGAACACCCGGATCATTGAGCACATGGAGAATTGTCTCCGTGTGATCGGCAATGTTGTGAAGAATCTCGGCAAGTGGTGTAGCCACGGCATTTCTCTCATGACGGTATTGGCATTCTCACAGGTCTTGCTGGCGCGGTAAAGCGCCAAACGGCGACCGGCGCCGTTTACAAGGGATACGTCACGCGCATTGTCGCAACCACGCTTGCAAAACTTGTCGGTGTCAAATTCGAGAAATGAGAATCAGTTGCAATAAAGTCACAAAAAGGGACCGAAAGACCGATCTTCCGTGACTTCAGCCGCAATAACAGGTTGAAAAACTCTGCGATAACCGGAATTTGCAGTTAGTCCTCAATTGCATTTTGTTGCATTGACCATGCATTTTTCTCCTCGCAACATATCTTAAAACTCGCAGCGCAAGGGACCGAACACGGCTTCCTTACCTGATTTGATAGACTCGATCTCGTCCATGCGTTGCAAGAATCGGACCGAACAGAAACTAATTAGGGGTTGCCCATGTTCTATATCAATTGCCTTCTGGCCGTACTAGCGGGGACACTAATTCCACTGCAAGCCGGCATCAATTCAAAGCTGAGAGAATATCTTGCCAGCCCCTATTATGCGACGTTGGTCTCTGTTGCCGTGAGCCTGGTGACGGTAGCTGCGTTCTGCCTGATAGCGCGTTTGCCTGTGCCAGCGCAGTCAGTTATCACCGCTGTTCCATATTGGGTATGGACTGGGGGAATTGTCGGCGTCGTGTACATCTTTATGGTTTTGCTGCTTGCGCACAAACTGGGCGCGACAGCACTCATTGCCAGCATCATCGGAGGGCAGATGATCTGCTCGCTTCTACTCGACCAATTTGGATTGATAGGATTCGCGCAACACCCATTGAATCCCGGACGCATAGTCGGAATAATTCTTTTGGTGGCAGGTATTGCACTAATTCAAAAGTACTAGAAACAGCCGAGCTATTTCTTGACCGGAAGTACGTGAATTGCCTTGACGACCAATTCGACTTCATCGCCGACTTTCAATCCCATTTCTTCGAGGGATTCGGTTGTCAAAACCGAAGCCATGTGGGATGGGGCGCTGACGTCAAACTTGACGAGGGACATGATGTCACCGGTCTTCATTGAAGATACCTTCGCGGTGATTTTGTTTCTTGCGCCGTAACTTGCCATGGTCTGCACCTCAAGCGAATGTGTACTTCTTTCTCGGATTCGAGCCACGAATCATATCACGATGGCGTGGAATTTAGGGGCGATGCAGTGCATCGCCCGGCTAACGAACGTGATCGCCGCAATGCTCCCTAAACTGTAGGGGCGGCTTACATGCCGCCCGGTGCCGGCGAGCCGCCGGCGCTCCCAGAAGGGCGCATGCAATGCGCCTCCACAAACAGCCGTCAGCGTTTGCGCCGCGGGTCGATTCTCGTATCGCCCTGACCGAGCATGCTGTCAAACGTGTGGAACTTGAAACGGCTGACAAGGCGTTTGCAAAACTCTACACCGCGAACACTATTGCCAAGTTCGTCGAGCAGCGGAGACCAAACTGCAATTCCTCCTAGATTTGGAATTGCCAGCATGATTGCACCGGAGACGCCGCTTTTGGCAGGAATGCCGACAGTAAAAGCGAACTCGCCTGAAAAATCGTACATACCGCAGGAGAGCATGAGCGACAGGCAGTTCTTCACATGCCCAGGCGAAAACACCTGCACTCCGGTAATTGGGCAGATGCCACCATTTGCCAGTGTAGACGCAATGATTGCCATCGACTTTGTTGTTGTCTCTATCGAACAACATTGAAAATAAAATTCAAGCACATCCAATAATTCAACATCAGGTGGAAACGCCTTCTTCTCGCGCATGAAATATCCGAGCGCAAAGTTTCGATCGGCCGTTTGTCTTTCCGATAGATAGACAGCGTTGTTGAATCCGATCTTCTGCCCGCCTGCTGCGATTTTCCATTTCTCCATCACATAATCGAACCGGTCAGACGGGTCACCCCCCTTTTTAATTAGAGCACCACACATAATGGCACCAGCATTAATCATTGGATTGTGCGGCAGTCCTTTGGAATTCAAAGTCAACTCATTGAATGTCTTGCCGCTGGGTTCTCGACCGACATAACTATGCACTACATCTTCGCCTTGCTCTTCTAATGCCAGGCAATAGGTCATCGGCTTAGAACATGACTGCACGCAAAAATAGTCGTCGCAATCACCGATGGAAAATCTCTGTCCGTCGACAGTGCAAACCGTCATGGCAAACTTCTCCGGGTCTACACGCTCCAACTGCGGAATGTAGGTCGGAAGTTTTCCCATGCGTATGGTGTTTACTTCATCAAAAATATCGGACAATTCTGCGGTAAACGTCTTAAAGTCCGGAATCGCCAGATTGTCACTGAAAGCTTGTTCGAGCAATCCAGGCGCCTGATCGTATAAAATCTTGAACTGCTCTTCGGAAATTTCCTGAGAACCGCCGTTAATCGACTTAAAGAGCGACCGCACCCGCGGGTCATCTTCGAGAATACCGCGTTCGTTCAAAGCCTCCAGAAGCGCCTCTCTCCTGACAATTCCTTTCTTGCTGAAAGACTTGAACAGGGTTGACCGCGAATCCGACATAATTGCCTCCAAGCTCTCCTGAATTATGGTATTCCAACCAAAAGCCTTCCTCAATCCCCGCTCGGCAGTTTCCGGCGCAGTTTCGCTGAGAAAATCTGGCGCTGCTGTTCTGGCAATTTCCCTGGCTCTGGCAATCTTCAACGTCGGCCCTTGCCTTGCCGAAGGATTTCCGGGCAAAGGCAATCCCCATGACTGGAGCGAGGCGTTGCCCTACTACAATCTCGCCAATCGATACATGCAAAAAGAGCGCTACGAAGACGCCATTGCAAAATACCAGGAAGCCATCGCTCGTTATGAGTACGACCCGGATTTCTACATCAATCTTGGTGTCGCATTTAGAAAAATGGAAAATTTTGAGGGCGCTGAAGACGCATTCAAGAAAGCAGCCGCCCTCAATGCAAAGGACTGGATGGCCTGGAGCAACCTGGCAAATTCTTATCTTAAACAGGACAGGCTGCAAGACACAATGAAAGCGTTCGAGCAGGCGCTCAAATGCAATCCACCAGTCGAGGAAAAAGAGGCGATACTCAAAGACATTGCCGACATAAAGAAAATTCTGAGCATGCGCAATGGTGGCGCAATGCCACCGGAAATGAAAAGCGATACACCTGCGGCCAAGATAATCAGCGGTAAACGATCAAGCAGTGCGGGCGGTAATGCGAGTAAATACGCAGCCGCGAAATCAGCACAAAAAAAAGCGCCAAATTCTGCAGCAAAAACGACGCAAAAGGCGGCGCAAACCGCTCCTTCCTTGATAAAACAGACCGCTCGGGAGGCGGCTTTCCCTAAAAAAGCCGATGAGCTGAAAGATACCGGATGGGACGAAGTAGCAAAATAAAAGAGGCGACACAGGCAAATAAGACATGGCGGAAACAAGAAAACCTTTGACAGTCGATGAATCGAATCCGTGGGTGACAAATGGAACTCGCGAGATTTATGAGAATCCCTGGCTTCGCATTCGGGAAGATGCCGTTATCCAGCCGGACGGAAAGCCCGGCATTTACGGCGTCGTGCACTTTCGAAACAGAGCGATTGGCGCAATTCCACTCGATGATGAAGGATACACCTACCTGGTCGGACAATTTCGCTATCCGCTCGGCATTTACTCCTGGGAAATTCCCGAAGGCGGCTGTCCGGAAGGCGAGGACAATCTTGCAGCGGCTCAGCGCGAACTGCTGGAAGAAACAGGATTGACGGCAGAGCTATGGGAATTGCTGGGGCAGTCGCATCTATCGAACTCCGCAACTGACGAGATAGCCTACCTGTATCTGGCCCAGGGTTTAGTTCATGGACCGGCCCAACCAGAAGGAACAGAGCGCCTCAGCGTGCAACGTGTACGCTTCCAAACCGCCGTGGAGATGGTACTTAAGGGTGAAATCACTGATGCTATGTCAATGCTGGCGATACTTTTGTTAGCAAGAAAGCTGAAGAAATAAGCGAGACATTCGGCTGAGTTTCGGCACAATCGAAGCTGGAAAACCATGCAATAATCAATACGCAACAATACTTGGCAACCGGCTGAATTTCGCTGCTGGTTAGAGTAAAATTTGTTGGCGCGCAGTTGTGCGCCTCATTTCGCCCGTCGGGAGCCAAATAATGTCTCAGGATTTAAAGAAAGCTCAGTCAAAAGCCAAGGACGTACTTGATTTGATTGGCAAGCAAACGCTCTCAGAAAGCGAGCGCAAGCAAGTTACCGAGGAGTCGGTCAAATATTGGAAGGACCACGTTAACGAAGGCTTTCTGCAATATCGCAAGTCGGTCAGTACTGATTACACTGCCGTCGAATGGCAAGACGAAGGAGCTGTTTTCCGCGACATCAATGGAAAAGAATTCCTCGACATGCTCGGAGGATTTGGCATATATAGTGTCGGACACAGACATCCGGTCGTCGTCAAAGCAGTAAAAGACCAATTAGAAAAACAAGCTATTCACTCGCAAGAGCTGATCGATCCTCTGCGCACTTATCTCGCGCATCTGGTTGCTTTGATTACTCCCGGCGATCTCAAGTACGCATTCTTCACTAATTCCGGCACCGAATCCGTCGAAGGATGTTTGAAGATGGCAATGCTGGCCACCGGCAGGCACCACTTTATCGGCACTATCGGCGGTTTTCACGGCAAGAGTCTGGGCTCGCTGGGAGGCACATCGAAAGCTGTTTTTAGAGAGCCATTTTTACCGTTGCTTAATTGGTCGCACGTACCGTTCGGCGATCTGCAGGCACTCAAGACTATGATGGAATGCTGCGACTTCTCGGGAGACCGCGTCGCCGCTTTCGTGGTTGAGCCGATCCAAGGTGAAGGCGGCATCAACGTCGCGCCGCCCGGTTATCTCAAGGGCGTTAGAGAACTCTGCGACAAGTACGGAGCCATGCTGGTCTTTGACGAAATTCAATGCGGTATGGGCAGAACAGGAAAAATGTTCTACTGCGAATACGATGGTGTCACACCTGACTTGATGGCACTCGGTAAAGGGTTTGGCGGTGGCGTCATGCCAATCGGTGCTTGTGTCGGAACGGAAAAGACATGGGAAAAGTACATTGAAAATCCCTTCCTGCACACAACCACATTCGGTGGCAATCCGATGGCCTGCGCAGCTGCAATTGCGACAATTTCAGTGCTGCTCAATGAGGGGCTCGTCGATCAAGCCAGAGAAAAAGGCGAATACATGCTGCCGAAACTGAACGACATCGCGAAGAAGTATCCAAAGGTAATGAGCGGCGCGCGCGGTGTTGGTTTGATGCTCGGAATGGAGTTCACCAACAACGATCTGGGATATGCGGTCGCCAAAGAATTATTCGGACGCAACATTCTCATTTCCGGCACATACATCAATGCTCGCGTTCTGAGAATAGAACCACCACTGGTAATCACCTACGAGCAAATCGATCATTTCCTCAAGATGCTCGAAGAATCACTCCAGGCTGTGACGAAAGAGCATAAGCTCGGCGATGTCGTAGGCTCGAAGGCGTAATTGTGTAGTGGCGATGCCATGCGTCGCCACTGCAGAGACAGGGACAAAATAAATTGAAAATCATCGCCGCGCTTGACGGCTCCTCACATTCGAGCGCAACACTTAACTTCATCCTCTCCTACCACTGGCCGGCAGGCACATGGATAAAATTAGTGCACGTTCTTCCCTGTGAGCGAGGCATGATGAAGTACGTGATGCATGCTTTCGGCAAAGACAATGAATGCGACACGGAAACCGTCTCGCTCATATTGGCTGGAATAGCCGAGGAAATTGCCGCCAAGCTGCACAATGTTTCCGTAAGCGCGGAAGTCTTAGCGGCTGCTGATGCTGTGGAGGCAATTCTTTCATTTGCCGACACCTTTCACCCTGATCTCATGATCACTGGTTGCCGTAAAAAAACGGCAGTTGATGCGTTGCTCTTGGGCAGTGTTTCACAAAAACTTTTGGAGATGGTTGAGTGTCCTATAGCCATCGTCCGTGGTGATGCGTTGCACCATTCAGCAGACGGTGGTGCAAAAGTCCTCGTCGCAGTTGATGATTCCGAACCCAGCGCCGCAGCAATTGAATGGCTGCAATGGCAAGAGTGGATGAAGAATTCGCACATCGCGCTTCTGTCAGTAACGGACCCATTGCAAGAGTCAGTCATGGACAGCGTCAAATCCGCCTCCGATCATTTGCTAACCTACCATGCTCATAGAATGCTAGTCGAAAGTCTCCTCGACAAATGGGGCGCCTACCTTCAGCAAAGTGGAAACGCGAGAGAAATCACGCGAGGCACTGTAGATGGTTCAGCTGCGGAAACCATCTTGAAGGGTGCGCATAACTGGCGAGCCAATCTGATCGTAATGGGAGCGCACGGAAGGTCAGGTCTTGCAAAGTTTGTGCTGGGAAGCGTCTCGAAGCACATTTCCTCACACGCAGACTGCAGTGTGCTGATAGTCAAAGGAACGACATCAAAACACTTTGGATTCGACCGCCAGAAAATACTCGACAATATGGTACTCGATGATATCGCTCATGAAAAACCAACTGCGAAATACGACGAACCACCGAGTTCGATGGGTACCGCCGGGCACGTTCCACCCAGCAAACTCTTCTAGCTCTCAGACTTGAGTACATTAATTACCTCCGACAGCTACTTTTCTAACGTTATCTATCAGTTCTTAA
>JAYRNY010000857.1:0-5243 GCA_041911975.1 bacterium
CAGGAGAACATAGGAAAGCCTTCCAGAGAGAACTTACCGGCTGAATTGAACCGGTCGTAATGCGGTGGTTTTTCAATCACATTGTTGGTGCCGGGCCTCAGTTCAATGACGAACGGGTAGGTGAAGTCTTGTACGTTTTCCGGTCTTGCCTTTTCCGGTGCGTGAGGCTCTCCGGTCTCGGCCCTGGATTCGGCACCGCTGCGGTAGTTTAACCCTGCCATTGGCAGCAGGTCTCCTAATTCGGTTGCATCAATTACGATACGGGCCATAATCTCGACGCATTTGCCACTTTCCAAATCGATAAACCCGACAGCCGTGATTTTCTTCATTGAAAAACTTGATGAGTTATTGATCTCTTCAGTTCGAGCGTAGACCGGTTTCAGTCTCATGCCAACGGAAAGCCTTTGATTTTTCTGGTAGGGCAAAATCAGTTTTTCAATTTCAGCCAGCGCCATCTTCGGCTCGAACGACAGCCAGCTCACCCAGCAGTCTCCGGGATTCAGCCAGGGCTCATCGTTTGCCCACTCAACTAATTTGAAGTCTCTTTTGTAGCGCTCGCGAATGTCTTTTCTGAATTGTTGATAGCTTCTTGATGCACCGGATATTTCCACGAGGTGATTTTCATCGAGCGCGGAAACTCCCTGCGACGTCATTTGGCCGCCCAGCCAATCCGTTTCTTCAGTGAGGATGACGAGCGGTTTTTCCTTGCTTTGAAAACTCAATTCTTCGGCTGCTCTGAGTGCAGAAAGAGTAGCCGACACGCCGCCCATTCCTCCGCCTACAACCAGCACATCGCACGCGAGTGTCTCGACATCGCCTTTGATGTCGAGTGAAACCACTGCGCTCTCAGGGTCCTCTACACTGACTTTGAGCGGGTCAACTACGGAAAAAACTTTGGAGGAAAGATCGGTTGTTTGTGCCAAGGAGCATCACCAAGCAAAAGCCTGACCAATTCTATCTTCTTGTAAATAGGGAAAGGTCGATACCATTCGATTGTATGGTAATTGATCAAGGTTGTATGGGCACTAGACGCTGGATTCCTTGAAGCGGATTTGAATGTAGTTGCTTGCCAAGGCTGATATCCTAATGCACGGCAGCTGAGCCTGAAGGCGGCGCCTTGAGTTGTTTTGCGGGGCAGGATAATGACCGGTACAAGCATTGATGTGAAATACGATCTGTTGAGCAAGGACATCATCAAGAGAGCAGAAAAGATAGCGCTGATTCTGATGGACGTCGACGGCGTGATGACTGACGGCACGCTCTATTATTTGCCCGGGCAAAACGGCGAAGCGGTCGAATTCAAAGGATTCAATTCACATGATGGTTTGGGTCTGCATCTCTGCAATGGAGTAGGCATCAAAACCGGTGTGATAAGCGGGCGTGACTCGTTCGCGACCACAGAGCGAGCGCGCATGCTGAAGATGAGTTATGTGTATCAAGGCCACTTGAAGAAGATTCCATCTTTTGAAGAAATCTTGAAAGATGCGCAGCTGCCGAATGAAGCAGTGGCATTCATTGGCGACGATTTCACTGATGTGCCGCTCTTCAATCGTGTCGGGCTTGCGTGTGCAGTGTCCAATGCGCGGCCGGAAGTTAAACAGCAGGCTCATTACGTGACGGCGCAATCAGGCGGCAATGGTGCGGTTCGCGAAGTTGTGGAAATTATTTTGAAAGCCCGCGGTTTTTGGCCGTCGGTTCTCACGCAGTATGAATTGAACGAAGCGGCAAAGGTCGTTTAGTTAGTTTCATTACGATCGAAACTGCTCCGCTTTCCCCTATATATTGATCGCTTTGGGACCCGGCGCCGTTTTGGAGTGGCTGAAAACGCTTTGCCGGCGGACATTTCAAAAAAGCTTCGGAGTTAAGGAAAAACTCAGCGGAAAAATTGAACTCTTTTTCTCTTGATTTCGTCTTTAAAGTAGAGACGAGTTTTTATGGAGAGTATTTATGAACAAGGTGACTTTGATGAGCCTTTCGCTCGCTCTTATTTGTGGCTCTGTAGTCCTTAACTTGCAACCAGCCGAAGCCAGACATTGGGGCATGGGTGTCAATGGAAGGCAGGCAAGACAACAAGCACGTATCGGTAACGGAATCTCAAATGGTTCTCTTAGTCGTCGTGAAGCCGGCCGTCTGGAAAGACAGCAAGCCGCGCTTAACAGACAGGAGCAATTCTATCGTTCCACTGGCAATGGTCTCAGCAATAAAGAGCGCGCCAGACTCGAGCGTGAGCAAAATCAGCTCAGCCAAAACATCTACCATCAGAAGCATGATGGGCAAGATAGGAATCCAGGGCCCGGCAATGGTTGGGGCAACCCTCCAGGGCAAGGACCCGGCAACCCGCCCGGCACCAGCTGGAACAATTACAATCACGGCGTCAACTGGCGGCAGGACCACCAGCAAGATCGCATCTACAACGGTGTGCAGAATGGTTCGCTGACCCAGAAAGAATATGACCGACTGGAAAATC
This sequence comes from bacterium, assembly GCA_041911975.1. Taxonomy (GTDB): domain Bacteria; phylum Cyanobacteriota; class Vampirovibrionia; order Obscuribacterales; family Obscuribacteraceae; genus QKMZ01. Next base: position 2,468 of record JAYRNY010000857.1, read on the forward strand.
AGCAAGCCAATCTTGCCGCGCAAGAAGCACGCTTTCGTGCTTCCGGCAATGGTCTGAGCCCGTCTGAAAGAGCCCGTCTGGAAGCCGAACAAGATGCACTGAGCCGAAACATCCATTGGCAAAAGAACGACGGTCAATCGAACTAGCCCCTCAATAATTCCGTATGGACGTCGGAAGCGGACTTGAAATTTGGCAACAGAAATTTCCGTTCGCTGTGATTGGAGCGCGCCATCTTATGTGGTGGCGTTGCTCTTTTCATTTTGTTTGTGCGATGGGACCTTATCGTGATTCCTATGCGGCGCTTCTATCTGCCGTAAAGCGGAATTGCATCTTCAGTTGAGGATTGTAGCCGGTAGTGAGAACTACCGATTCGGGTCTGACTTTGTTGCCGGCGAGCGCGGCATCGCGGGTTGCTCTCAGTGCGGTGTTGTGCGCGAAGCTTGTTTTGGCATCGTTGCGTGCTGCTTCCAAAGACGCCATCACCATCCCCAGTCTCGCTCTTACTGCATCGTTGCCTGAGAACATTTGCATGAGAGCGCCGACTTGCGAGATGCTGCCTTCGAGCTGAGCGATCAATTCATAATTGATCAGTCCGCTGGCCGCTTTTGCTTTCGCCGCTTCGGCGACTGCTTCGGCATTGCGCAGAACTGTTGCCGCTTGCTTGATTTGTTGCTCTTGAATGTCGGCTGCCAATCTGGCGTTGTTGCCTATGGTGACTTCGCCCCCGGCGTGGAAAACAGTCCCGTCTGCAAAAGTGACATCACCTTTGAGATCATAGTGAGTTCCGTCAGCCAGTTTGACTTCCAGATTGTTACCGACCCAGTCGCCGGTTTTCTTCAGTGTGGTGCCGTTCTTATCGGTGTGGACGTAAGGTGTATCAACTTCGTCACTGTCGAGCTTGAATGTTGATCTTTCTTTTCCTGCGCCGATTGTGAATTCATTAGTAAGGGTGTTGAGGGTGGAGACCGGTCTATCGGGAGCCGTTAAAACTGCCCCCAAAGGACCCGTTTCCATTTTTGTCTTTTCGTCAACCTCTACACTGACGGTGTGGCTGGATGTGTCCAGTGAGAACTTCACACCATCGCGAGTAAGGGTCTTGTTGTTTGCCAGTTCCTTGAGCATGCCCAGATATTCTCTGGTTTGCGCTTCTACTTCTTTGCCCGTCGAACCATCCAAAATCTCTTTGGGTTCTTTGCCGGCTTCGAGAATGTAATACTTGTCGTCGGCATCCTTCCAGATGTTTACGCCGTTGGCGAGCTCGAAAAAGGCGTTGCCGTCTGTCTTGAGGATGACTGTAATACCGTCTTTGTCGGTCATAGACACGCCGTCTTCGGCGGCCGATATCACGATGCCGGAGGCGTTCCTGTCCAATCTGTGCTGTTCGGCACTTTGTATGACTTGTCTGGTTTTTTGTCTCAGTTGAGCAATTGGGCCGCCGCCGCGAACGAAGTAATTTCCATTGATGACATCAGTGACGACCTTGCTGTCTTTATCGACCAATTGGATCAGGTTGTTGGAGCGATCGTAGACCTTGAGAATATTGCTGCCGTTTTCTTGCTCTACTCTTTGATCGCCGTTGACGTCCCAGATTCTCTTACCGTCGACGATGCGCATGCCCTTGCCGTCTGCCGTCATTTCCACATTGCCGGTTTGGCGATCGACATCGACTTTGGTTTTTTCAGTTCCATTCGTTGAAATTAGGCGTTTTGCTTGTGCATCGAATTTTACTTCGTTGCCGCCTTCTACTTTATGACTGACATTGTCTTTGCCGACTTTGACTTCCGCTTCTTTTGCGGTTTCATTATTGTTGCTGGCTCTGACCATCTTGCCGTCGCCTTCGATAGAGACTGGCGGTAGAGCATCTGCTGTTTTGATGTCGTTGAAAATGCGAGCCCAGCTATCATCATCCACATGCTTGGTCAGTTCATCGCCCTTTTTGACGGCATGAGCCTTTTTGCCTGAAGCGTCGTCCGTGGACGCTTGCGGCAAGCTGCTGATGATCAAGTCTGTATTGATGGTCGGACTTTGCTCTGTTGTGGTTTTTCCATCATTGCTCTTAGAGATAGCCGTCTGCCAGACTGAGTCCTTGAGCACGGAAGTGATGCTTTTATCTTTGTCGAGAATTTGGACTCTGTCGCCGGTTTCTTTGTTTTGATAGGTGTTGTGACCGATGTTGATCAATTTAGTCGCTGCTACGACGCCTGCGCCGACTGGTGTGAGCATGGCTGCATATGTACCGAGCGAGGTCGTCATCTCCGACGTCTTTTTCCAGGCGTAGGCGATTTTGTCCGTAAAAGAGGAATTGACTCCCTGCACTGTCGTCGCCAGAGACGCCGGCTTGGGAGCTTCTTTGACTGTTGATGATACTGCGGAAACCGGGTTTGTCAGGATTTCGGCGGTTTTGACTACAGCGTCTTTGGCGACGTCAACGGCTTCTCCAACCAATTTGGCGCCTGCTTCAGCTTTCTCCGACGCCCATTTGACCGCGTCGGAAAAACCCATGCGAATGCTATCGCCGAATCCCACAATATTCACTTCCGTATGCCATTCCAAACCGTATATATGCGTCTGCTTGCCCGATTGGACAAATTGGACAGAAATTCGAGGACTTTTTGGAGAGGCGGGAGGCTGTGGGAAAATCCCCACTGAAGACGCATGACCCTTTCCCAGGCAGGGTTCTAAGGTTCGCTGCAGAGTCATGATCTGGCTGGTTATACTGAGGTTAGAGGAATTTAGGACTGCAATGGCTGAACCAGAGGAAAAAATCCATACTCCC
>JAYRNY010000858.1:0-2176 GCA_041911975.1 bacterium
ATACACGCATGCAATAGAAAAGTTTCGCGCTGAAGAAGAGTTTTCACCGAGGTGGATGTCAGGAGGGTGCAAGCAGGCTGTAGAAACCGGAAACTGTCTCCGCTACTTGAGATTAGCGATGTTTAAGAAATTTGTATGCAAGACGGGCGCCGGAAAAAGCGCATGCGATTATGGTTGCAATGTTCTTGACAGGTTCTGCGTTATGAAAAACTCGAAGAGACTTACTAGTAAAAAGGAATCCGTAGGAACTCAGCTCTTAAGCTTCTTTGCCGTCTATGGCGTATTGGCCGGCATTTTGGTGGCAACACAAGCGATTTCACACAGCTTTTCCGGGCTCTTGCCGCACTTGAGCGACTCGGCCGGACGCATGGTATTCCCGATTGTACTCAGTGCCTGCCTGCTTATTGCTATTCCCGTCATCGTTCGCATGAGCGAATACCGAACGACAAGAGAAAAATTGGAAGAGATGGAGGAAAATCAGTCCACTGCTTATAGCGATGATGTAATAAAACTCTCGCAGCAGGCCGTTGAAATGCCGGTGGCATTGCCTGTTGCTTGGGATTGTTTAAAAGAAGCCACTAACGGGCTGGACATTAAAGCTCTGGACAAGCGCCGCGCTGCCTGGCTCGTTGATTCTGTCGACGACGACAGAAGGACAGTCAAATGCTCGCTTCAATATTTTGCCGATCCTTTGGGAAGAAAATTGAGCCAGATCTATCCGCGCACTATAGAGATGATCGCGTCTGTGGATGGGCACGGCGTCAACACCAAGCTGCGCACGCGCTATACCTTTGCCACGCCGATGGATCTTGAAGCTGTAGGCGAGATCATCAGCAAGACAAATTCACGCCTCAACGAAATGATCGTCACTGCCGACAGATCAGTCAAAGAGCAAAGAGAAGAGTTGCGCAGAGATGCAAGTGATTCGCCTGTAGCTCAGCTGGAAAAGTCTGTCGAATTGAGTCTTGCAGACCTTGGCAAAATCAATCTTCCAATCAGCTTGAACTAGGTTCTGCATCAAATTTGGCAGGGGGGCATTTTGCACCCCCTTTCCTTTGTGTGGAACTGTTTTATGCCGGATCACTTATTTGCCTGATGCTTCCAAACCGACTCTTATCGAGGGAAGCTTTTCTCCCAGGCTGGCCATTGTTTGATAAGTCAGCGCTGCGACATCCGCTCTTGTCGCCAGTTCGTTGGGCTTGATCGACTCTGAGTCCGGATAGCAGACGATAATGTTGGCATTAGCCGCTTTTGCCACACTGGGCAATGCCCATGTAGGGACGGTGTTGCCATCTTTAAAGCGACTCATGCCCTGGGTATCGGCATTGGGGTTTTGCAATGCCTTGGCGAGAATTACAAGCGCTTGGGCGCGAGTGATTTTGTCTTCCGGTCGGAAGCTGCCGTCCGGAAAACCAGTGACCAGCCCTGCATCACTTACCTGGCTGATGGCATTGGCGCCCCAGTATTTTGCCGGCACGTCTTTGAAGTTAGCCGGTCTGCCTGCCGGTGGCAAATTCAATGCGCGCGTGGCAATGGCAGCGAATTGCGCTCGGGTGATGTAATCGTTCGGCTTGAATGATCCGTCCGGGAAACCACCGATGGTGCCGCGTTTTTGCAGGAGAGCAATGTATTGCTCCGCCCAGTGACCGCGAGTGTCGGAAGCAGCGCTTGAAGTGTCAATCTTGGGAGGCGTCGAAAGAGTGCGACTGAGTTCGGATTCGAGTCTGTCCAGGTCGCGCGCCACAGTCATCACTTCCCAGTCGGAAAGTACATTGTCCGAACTCTTGAATGCGGTCTCTACATCCTTTATGCGGTCGAATTCGTGGTTGAAGTCGCGCCGGTTGTCTTCCGTAATTGCACCTGTTCTTGCCGCTTCGTTGATGCGCGTTTGAATGGCTGCCTCTTTGGCGGCGATGTCCGGAAGTGGTGGCAGTGCTTTCTCAATGCGCGCGGAGACGGCATCATACTCCTTTGAAAGAGCGATAATTGCTTGATCGCTCAAGCCGCCTTCCGAGCCTTTGAATGTTGATTCCAATCCACTGATGCGCACCAGATCGGCTTTCAGTTGCGATGCGTCATCCGGACGCAGGCGACCGGAGCCGAGTGCTTCGTTGATCTTGCGTTCCATATCAGTGCGCCGCGCCGCAATGTCGGGAAGCGGCGTCACCGCTTTATC
>JAYRNY010000859.1:0-11591 GCA_041911975.1 bacterium
ATGTTCCACAAGATGGCTATTACTCTGGAAGTCGCATCGCAGCGCGAAAGAGCAATCATCGACAACGCCAAAGACGTGATCTGCTCGCTTACCGACGAAGCCGTGTTCAAGCAAATGAGTCCGGCCGCAAAACAAAACTGGGGATATGACCCCATCGATCTGGTCGGCAGAAAGTTCTCTGCGTATGTCGTCGAAGAAGACCGCGAGCGGCTAGAGCGCGTACTTACCGAAGCAAAACAGCAAAAGGAAACAGCGATGTCCGTGGACATCCGCATGGTGCGCAATGATCTAAGCGAAGGCTGGATGCTCTGGTCGATTTATTGGTCGCCGCCCGATGAATCTTACTACTGCGTCGCCCACGACATCAGCGATCGAAAAGAGCTGGACCAGATGAAAGCGGATTTCGTCAACATGGTCAGCCACGACTTGAGGACGCCGCTCACCGGCATGCGCGCCTTTCTCGACTCACTGGGAGCCGGCGTGTATGGAGAATTGAACAAGAAAGGAACCCAGGCATCAACGCGCATTCAGTCGAGCCTGACACGGCTGGTCAACCTAGTAAACGATCTTTTGGACGTCGAAAAAATGGAAGCCGGACGCATGGAAATGCGCTTCGGTACTTACAGCCTCAAACATTTGGTCGACTCTTCGCTGGATATGGTCCGCGGTTTTGCAGACGAGCAGAAAGTGACGATCGAGGTCAAAGAAATTGTGGACGCCGACATCCTGGTAGACCTAGACCGCATGGTCCAGGTTCTGCAAAACCTTCTTGCCAACGCCATTAAATTCTCGCCCCGGGGCGGCACCGTGACAATCTCATCTGCTTTGGAACCGGGCTGCGTAAGAGTCAATGTCACAGACCAGGGCGCCGGCATAGCCGAATCAGACATCGGCCACATATTCGACAGGTTCCGGCAGGTAGCCCCCAGCAAAACGGCAGTGAAGGGCGGGACCGGGCTGGGCCTGGCAATCTGCAAAGCCATCCTGGAGCAACATAAAGGCTCCGTCGGGGTAGAAAGTCAAGTAGGAGCAGGAAGTACTTTCTGGTTTCGCATACCGGGTGCACAGAAACCCGAAAAAACAACGTAGAATCTTATTACTGTTCTCGTGGCCAGCACCTCCGCTAATAAAAAACGGAATCTATGTCGAAAGTTTTGCTCGTTGAAGATGATCTCGTCACCTGCGACATGGTCAGAGACTGGCTTGAGCATGAGCTCTATACGGTCGAAGAAGCGCACACGGGCGAAGAAGCCCTTGATTTGATGAAACTTTATCAGTACGACATAGTCGTGCTCGACTGGGGCCTGCCCGGCAAAAGCGGCGTGGAGATATTGAACAGATTCCGCGCCGACGGCGGCACGACGCCGGTCTTAATTTTGACCGGAAAGCGCTCGGTAGGCGAAAAGGAAGAAGGGCTGGACGCCGGCGCTGATGACTACCTGACAAAACCTTTCGATATGCGTGAACTTTCGGCTCGCTTGCGGGCGCTGCTGCGCCGTTCGCACTCGCCGCGCGCTTCAGTTCTGGCAGTCAGGAACATCACTTTAGATCCAGCCACCTGCCAAGTGACTCGCGACGGTGAAGAATTAAAGTTACTGCCCACCGAATATGCGCTCCTGGAATTTTTCATGCGCCACCCGGATCGAGTTTTCAGCACCGACGACATTTTGAATCACGTCTGGAAATCCGATTCCGAAGCAACCGCCACCGCGGTGCGCACCTACATCACCAGACTGCGCAAAAAACTCGATAACGAAGAGAAAGCATCAATAATCAAAACCGTGCACGGCATCGGCTACAAACTCGAATCGCGCGAAGACTAAGGTCTCATTCTTCCGCAGATCCTTTGTACTCCGTCAATAACTGGCGAGCAGCTGCTTCAAGTTTTTGCGACTCTTTCATTCGCCCCAAACGTGAAAGAACAAACGAATGCACACGATACTCTGTAATCAGATTCGGATCTTTAGAGCCAAACGCCACCTGCGTCCAGAGGATCGCCTTTCGGCAGATCGGCTCCGCTTTCGCGTATTCATTGAAGGCGACATACATCTGCGCAAACGCCAACAACTCAGGACCGGATGTACCGAGCTGCCGTTTTTCCTTACCTTCCAGATCATGGAGTTTCGCAAGATACATTCCTTCCGCTTGCCTGAAGAGGTTTTTCGCCTCTTCCTTTCTGTGGTCGTGAAACTCTATGATAGCAAGCTGAGCACCTGCGGACGCCGCGCTCAAGGAGTACCGCTTGGAACTGCTCTTAATCAGAAATATGGCGTATTCAAACGCTTTCTGTGCTCCACTCCAATCACCTACCGCCTTGCGGCAATTGCCGACCTGGGCAAGCGCCTTCCACTGCTGAATTTTCCCTTTCTCTGAATTGTCCTTTCGGGCAAGCGAGAGCGCACGATTTGCGAAGGTAAGCGCTTCTTGATTCATGCCGAGCGCGCTGTAATAGCTTGAAAGTGTTTCCAACTCCTTCAGCAGATCCGGATGACCTTCACCAAATGCGGTATCAATCAATCGGATCGAATGTTGGATTGCAGGAATGCGTTTAGCACCCATCACTCTTTCGAAATATGCACTAGAAAGTGCATCCACGCAGGAGAAAAAGTCTTCATTGCGCTTGCCTTCAGCCTTGAGACCGGGAATGATTCTGAGCAACTCGTTGAAGTGCGGCTCTGCCGCATCAAACTTCTGCTGCCAGAGCATCGCATTGGCAAGGCGCGCGATCACTTCACCTCTTTCGGCAAGTGATGCAGCAACCGGAGTGGCAAGGTTCAAAGACTTTGTATAGGCTTTCTCCGCACCGGCAAAATCACCGAACACCTCATATCTGCTGCCTTCATCCTTGAAGTGTTTCCAACCTTCTCTATCGCCGGCGGCATGTGATGCCGGAATCAAAATTCCAGCAACAATAAGTGCGCTTTGTTTAAGCAGAATGTGACGCCAGTACATTGAAAAATTTCACACCGATTAAAACAGATCAAGCGCGCATAGATGGTGATAGATACTATCTTTAACCGCCGGGCTCCAGGACGGGTAGCGCTTTGCCATCTCACCCCATGCAGCCATCAGCATTTGTGAAGCCGTTTTTCCCTCAGGTACCTGCATCACTTCTTCAAACGACTTGCCCTGCTGCCGCATTGTTTGAGCCTTGTTGAAGAACTGTGCTTGATTGTCTATGGCGCTTACGACCTGAGCTTTGAATGACTCCAATCCGCCGGGAGTCGGCTCGGCAAGAATCTTAGCCCGCGTAGATGCAATGGCAGCATAATAAGTTTGATACGCACTGTAAAAACCACTGGAGCCGTTGAGAGCGGATAGCATAACCATCTTCGCCTGCAGCGCTTTCAAAATGAGGCTATACACGTGATTGATAAACTGCTTGTCTGCTGCAGGAATTCCTGTCAAATCGTCAGGAAGAGCAGTCAACGCACATGGATACTGATACCCACTCGGCGGCGTAATACTCCGCGGATACCAATTTTGATAATTCTGCGCATGAGCACTATATATAGTGCCAAGCTGCGAAGCGGCAAGAAGTGACATCAGAAAATGTAATTTTGCGCCTTTGGATCTTTTTTTCATAGACCATTACATCACTAAGGGATCAAATATTACTTTCCACAGCGTAAAGATTCCTAATACCAGATCTCCAGACAGGGCTGGAAAGCACGTCAGTACTGTCACTGAATTGCTCCACGCCACCAATTAGAGGTTTGTCCGCCAGATCTTTGATGCGCGGGTCTACATTCGGCATATCTTTGATATTGGCGCAAATCGCCTTTGAGAAGTCCCCCATACTGATGACGAAAAACGGACGTCCGTGAAAGTCACGAACTTGCTCCGGCATCTTCGCAGTAATTTTCAATTGATTGAACATGCGAGCCACTTTTTCATATGCTGGAATTAAGTGGCTTTGCCTTTCCTGCCACGCATTCGACGACAAAACAGAGCGAAACACCGCCTCGAGCTCTTCGGCCGCTCTCAATTGTTTGAACGCGGTGCCGAACCATTTTGGATAGGGCGCATAAACACGTTCCATCAGAAAACAGAGATTCATCAGGTCTCTTACCAGTCGAGCGGCAATGATAGCGGCGCCGACTTCATCACCGACAATTCCGGCGCGCCCCATCAAATGTTCTTCTTGCTCTATTCTTGCCCAACCACAAGCAAGGAAATAAAGCCACACATCTTCGGGATAGTATGAGAATCGATCGCGCAGTTTCTGCAACCCGATTTCATCGTGAAAGACTTTTCCGCCGCTCACTGTGCGCAGCTTCTGCCCGGGCAATGAGAGCCAATCAATAGCATCTATTTCCTGAGTGATGTCAAATCCAAGATAGTCATCAAAGAACCTCTCCATCGACATTATTTCGACACGATGATTGATCGGACCTTCCTCGCTGTAGTCGAGCAACTGCACTCCATGATCTTCAGCGATTGGAGATGAAAAACTGGTTGGATAGCCACGAAAACGCCGGGGAAGTCCTTCGCTGAACTTCTCGGAAATGGCGGTCTTATAGGTGGAAACATCATCTGATGCAAGGAAGATCATCACGCGCGGTCCCCAGTGGTGATCGCAGGACATCTCAGTGTCGAACCCGAGCACTTCCGATCCGCTGCCAATCAACGCCGCCGTGTACTTCAGATGCGCGAAGTGCTTCCTCAAGCTCGGTGCCACCGCCTCTCGATAGAATGCCTCGCACAGCTCCAAACCAGGTATGAATTTTGTATCTGAATTGTTCATTTGCTTCAGGACTTTTAGATGCCCCAATAATGAGATTCGACTGTTGCAAGCCGCCAGTATGGCAGGATTTCGGCAAATTGGCGTTCTACTGAAACACTTTCGCTAAACTTTCAAAAATGCTGGCGACCGAACAGCCAAGCTAGTATCGCTCTTGTCTCTACTTGTATACCGAGGTATAATCTTGCCTGTGGCAATTCATGCAAGTTTGCTGAGGGAAATGGACATCGATCGTCAACGCAAGAAGCTGTTCAAAGCCTTGGGTTCGTCTCTCTGCTTGGCTATTTTCGCCGCTTCTAATGCCTTTGCAGTTGAACAGTTCCAATTTCCATCACCTGAAGGAACACTAACGTGCACGAACGTCTGCGGATGGCGCACAGCGTATTGGTCGGACTTCGAAACATCGGAATACCTCATTGTTTACTTTCACGGATTGGCATCTACCGAATTTGAGCCACTAAGTTTGCCGTCGCAGCGAGACTGCTTCGTGAGCGCATTGAGAAGGTCAGGCGTTCAAGCGAGTCTGCTGTCTATCTGTCTGAGCGCAACGCAAGCCTTTGCAAATTGCGACGAAAGCACCGCTATTGATGCTCCAATCCGCAAAGCGCTGGAATTATCAAAGGCATCGAAAATCCTCATCTGTGGGGGTTCAATGGGTGGATATCGAGCTCTTACATATTTGAGTCGAGCATCGGAAGATATACGCTCGAAGGTTAAAGGTGTTCTGGCTGTCGAGCCTCCCGACAACCTCAGCGAATTAGCAAAAGAGACAAGCGCAAAAGACCTTAAAGACACGCTGGATAAGGTTCTGGCTGAGGACAAACCAGAGAAAGTTTCTATCCAAGAGATACTTCAGCCAATGAGCTCAAAACCAAACATACTCATCATTTCCGCGACCAATGACACAGTCGTTCCAACGATTATGCAAACCCGTTTAGCCAGCTATTTTCAAGAAAAAGGGTTCCCAACTAAAGTGATTGAAGTACCTGGAAACCACAGAATTCCCAGGGCATACTACGTTTCCCAGGCACTACAGTATCTGACGGGAAAGCTGGAATAACTCAACCCCTAAGCTGTTTGACAACCCCGAAAGTTGGCTAACTTTCAATTATCGGGGAGAATTGTCTTTTGCTCAGGAAGCCAAGGTAGATGCCTCGTAAAGAGGAAGAGAAGTGCGTTCGATTCAGAGCCTGATCTTCATTCGGCTCTTTTCCATAATCATCATTTTCTTTGCAGTGGTTGCCGGCTTCACGTACTTCGTCACATCGGAAGCAATCCGACAATTTGCGCTGTCTGACGCGTCGACATCGCTCACCTTCATCGTCAACAACATCGAGGGCAACTACAAATCCGAACTGCTGGCGATCGATCAGATTGCCGACATGAACGGTTTCATTCCATTCGATAAAGAAACGGCGCGCGACATTATCAAAGAGTTTCTCGCACTGCCAAACATCTTCACCACCGTGCATATGTACAAGGCTGATGGTGAGCTTGTCTTTGCCGAGCGTCGTTTGAGCTTCAACAGTAGCCCTTACCATCCAAAACCTAACTTCAACCAAAAGGAAAACTCCTTTGTCGAGCTAGCGCATAAGGTTATTAAGGAAAAACATCCCTACACCAGCGAAGCATTTTTTACATGGTCCGGTGCGCTATATCAAACATACATAACTCCAGTTTTCGCCGACAGGGAGAAGAAAAGCGTCATGGGAGTGCTGAGCGGTGGCGTTTTCCCTCGCCTCAAGAAGATCGAATATCTCTTGCAGGGATTGAAGCTCGGCACCGATAACTTCATCTTGATTACGGACAGCCGCGGCAATTTTATCACCGGAGATGGTATCAACGAGAAAGAAGCAGTTTCGACATTGAAACAGCACACAGACGGTGCAGCCATCCGCTTCTTCAAAGACGTGGAGGAAAACACAAGAAAGCCGTTCATGACTCCCAGACTGAAAGTTGGCGATTCGTCCTTTGCAGTCCTGTCACTGCCGATTCCGGAATTGAAGATGCTAGTCACCCTGGGATTCAACACGCACCCAATTGATGTGAAAACGCACGAGCTTTCCAACCGCCTCTTTTTTGCGCTCATCATCGGCTTCTTGCTAAGCCTCTTCGCATCAGTGATTGTCGGCGAACGGCTTTCGCGCCCGTTTAGAGAAATTGCTCAAACAGTCGACGAGATCAATCTCGGCAATTTCTCAGCGCGTAACATCTACAGCGGCGAAGACGAAATCGGGCAACTTTCACAGCGCATCAATATGCTGGCAGAGAAGATCGAGAAAAGCGAATACCTCGGAAATCTCTGGTACACAGAGTGCGAACACATCGACGAAGCCGACCTCTCCGAACCTAATGCAGGGACAGCAGCAGCCCCGGTAGGAGCAGCGGATACCCTGGAAGCGCCGGCGGCTCGCCGGCAGCCTGAAAGCGAGGCAGATCCGAACGAAGTTTCTATCGAAGACCAAAGCACTTCTGCGGACAACAAAGACAGTCCTTCCGAGAGCGCTAGCTGATGAAACTCTGGAAGGCGCGATCCATTACTTATAAAACGCACTTCTTCAGTGCTTTATGTCGCAGCCTGTTCACCAACTCTTGCTGGATATTTGCCACCAGTCTGTTCGTGAAAGTCGTCGGCAGTAGGGGATATTCGCAACTCTTCTTCTTTGCCAGTCTAGCATCGCTGACCTACTACATCTACTTTGCGCTGCGCGGACACAAGGATAAAGAGCCGTACAACGTTTACCGAGCCGTGCTGATCTTTACCGTGCTTGCCTCCATCGGCTGCTTTCTAGAGCCCTACATTGATGTGTTGAAACCATACAACGAACTACTACTCTATCTGTTCGTCGTATCGGTAATGACTGTCGATCTCGTTGGCACCACACTAGGTCCGATGGTGCTTCAGGCTTCCGTAAATCCAGCGATCTTTCGCCGAGTTTATCAAAACATCATCACACAAGAACTGTTGGCAAGAATTTCAGCCGCGGGGCTCGTCTGGCTCCTTAGTCAGCTTCACATGCTTGTATATCTCTATCCATTTGCGTGGGCGATGCTGCTCACCCATTTCATTCTTTTCGATATTACAGTCTGGCGCATGCGAGTTTCAGAGCTCAGGTCTCGCCTTCCGGGAGAGAAGACACCACCTGCTCTCGAGACGGTAAAAAACTCCATCAACTTCGTGATCAAAAACCCATTAGTCCGGGTCGCCATGGGCATCATGGTCTGGTCGACCGTAACGAAGTTCATCCTGGAGAATCTTTTTTACCAGGTCGCCGACGCCAACTTCAGCTCGGCAAGAAAAATTGCTTCTTTCGTCAGCACTATGACAGTGTCGATCTATGCGCTGTCCATCAGCGTGCACCATATCATCAATCGGACGATGAATTCCCGCATGCAGTTGAGCGCTCTCCTGTCTGTTCAGCCGATCAATGTGCTGATATTAGGTGGACTTGCTCTGGTGCTGCCGCCATTTTGGCCGGTTGTAATTCTCATGGTCAGTTACAACATCATCCACAGAAGTATTCAATTGCCGATGTCCAGACAATGCCTCGTGCCGGTCCCGCGCATGCGCCGAGGCACGATAGTTTCCCTCATCTCGATAGTTATCTCTATCTGCACTGTTGTCACCAGCGGTGCATTGGCCGCACTGAAGAACGTCATACACTTGCACGACTTCATTTTCATCTTGCTGGCAATGGGATCATTTGTATTCTTTGGCATAACCAGCCTGGATTCTTACTATATTCGAAACCTCTGGAGCTTTTTCCAGGAGACGCGCTCCGGTACATGGGAAGAAGAGCCGCACTCGGAAAACTTGTCAACCGTCGATCTGGAACAGACCTCCGACAGCATTGCGGCGCCGGTTAGCAATTACGCAGATTGGAATTCGCATCCAATCCTGGCAGCCTATTCCCAGTCATCAACGAAGGCTGCTTTGATTGCAGTGTCGCAAGAACACCAGAGATTGATTCAGTCGAAATCTCCCGACGAACTGATTGCAGGACTGAGAATCAGCTTCATTACGGGATTTCCCTGGCTGGCAGGCACACTACGTGAAGCTACTAAACATGCGGATGAGCGAGTCCGCAAATTCGCCGAGATGGCGCTTAAGATCAACGCTGAATTTGCAGATTTGCCCGCATATACCGCCATTTTCAGGCGCAAAATAAAAGCTGTTGCCATGAACATTTTGGAAAGCGAGCGCCAAAAAGTCAAGATAGATGATCTGAAGAACATCCTTTACTATCCGAATCATGCTGATGCAGAAGCTCTCATCTGCGCGCTCGGTGACGCGCGATTTCACGACCTGCGCGAACTGATTTTCGAGTGCGTAAAAGATGAGGGTGCGGAATTGACGGTCGAGCCTATTATCTCGCGCATGTACGAATGCAAGTACGAAGATGCAAGCTCCTATCGCCAATTGCTGGAACAATTGTATTTCGGCAAAAACAGCCGCGAGTTGCGCACAGCAGTTCTCTCCAATTTGATTGAAATGAAACAAGGCGAATTGCCGCTGGCAAGCGAGTTTGCGCAGACCGTCGAAACGAGCGAATCGAAGGAATTGAGCGAATCCAAGATAAATGGATTGAACAAATTCATGCATACACTCTTTCTAGAAGAATACAGATTGTCTCCTGGTGATTTGGACGAAGCACTGGTCGGCACCATCGGTCAGTTCCCCAGACTCTCATCCGACGAAAGCGCTATCCTCGTAGACATGCATCTATCATTCCTGAAAAAGACCGATCTCTTTAAAACCTGGCAAGTGGTATTGGCCTGAAAAACCCCAACCCTGGCGGGATTGCCAATGCGCCACCTTGACGTCCCCAATTCGCCATGGTAAATTGAATTTATGAACACGGAGCGACAGACATATTCGCTGGAAGACCTGTCAGCAAAAACCGGGTTCGAAGTTCGAGTAATAAGGAGTTTCATAGAGCAGGGCCTCTTGCGTGGTCCAAGCTCGCTGGGCAGATATGCTCGCTATTCCGATTGGCACTTGGTAAGACTTCTTGCCATTAAGGCGTTGAAAGAACGGGGACTCACGTACAGCGACATCAGGCAAACACTGCTGTGCATGAGTGATTCTGAAGTACTGGCTCTGGCAGAAACCGCCCCAAGCGATTCTGATAAGCGGCGCTCATCGGCGCTGGATTATATTCGCTCGATAAACTTGCAGGCATTTGAATCGCCAAAAGTAGACGAGGTTGCACATCAGGCGAATCAGTTGTTTCAAGGTCCAAGCCAGCAGGCATCACCAAAAAAAATTGAAAATCGTGTGAGCGAACAGGCACCGCCGCCGCTGCAGAGTCAGTCGATCTCTCAGAGTGAAAGACAACTCCCGGCAGCAGAAACATGGCATCGCTTTCAAATCACACCGGATGTTGAACTATCAGTTCGAGGAATTCAGTCGGAAAAGCAAATGGCACGAATGAAGAGCATCGCCAATAGTTTGCGAGAATTCCTCATCGGAGGACAGAATGAGTGATGAGATTGGTATCTCCGTTATCGCAGAATTTGACAGAGAGTTGATTTGGGAAAAGGGACGCTCCGTTCGCTATCTGGAAATCGATGTTGCAGCGCCATTTTTGAAGAACAATCAAAAGAAAGAAAAACAAGCGCTCAACATCGCTGTGGTCATTGACGCATCAGGCTCGATGGCGGGCGAGGCACTGGAATGTGCAAAGAAGGCTGCCACAGGCGTCGTCCAGGCATTGACACCAGACAGTAAGATTTCAGTAGTTTCATTTGCAACTGAAGTCATCACTCATCTGGACGGGGTCTCCGCGGACCAAAGTCAGCGGAAAAGAGCATTAGCAGCAATCAACGAACTGCGTCCACGCGACAATACCAATCTCGGTGCCGGATGGATGAGAGGCGCAGAATGCCTCGCCCGCATCATGGAAGACAATTCCAAAATGCACAATCATGTCATTCTACTTTCCGATGGACATGCCAATTTCGGCGTCATCGATCCCGAAATTTTGGGACATCATGCCGAGCAACTCCGCACAAGAGGAATTGCCACATCCACTGTCGGCATCGGCGATCACTACTCGTCTGAGCAATTGCAGGCGCTCGCCGATCATGGCGGCGGGATGCTCCACGATGCTCAGTACCCGCATGAAATCATAGAAGTCGTGCTTGGTGAACTGCATACGGTTCAAGAAACAGTGTTCGAAGATATTTCTGTAACACTGCAATTCCCCGGCGCAATGAAAGTAGAAAACATCAGCGCATTTCCGACAGAAATGAGTAATTCTAGCGCTACGACACAACTGGGCATGCTCGCACCACAGCGCAACCGCAACGTCATCTTCCGTGTTACTGCACCGGACGGACGCGCCGGCAGCATCGCCAACTTCGATGTCGCTGCGTCATGGGTGAGAACCGGACAGCACGAACGTGTTCAGGGCAAGACATTGAGGAAAGCTCTCACTTTTGTCAACGAAGGCAAAAACTCCAACCAGCCCAGAAAAGAAGAACTCAGCTTGCGCGTAGCAAGATGCTGGCAAGCCGGCATTATTCGCAGATGCGTGGCGTTAAACAAGCATCGAAACTTCCAGGAGTTACTGAGATACATCGATCACGAACTAAAGTATTTTCAACGCTATTGCCACGGACTGAAAGGAACTGAAACGCTTGTGGCGGAGTTGCAGGGAATGCGCGAAAGAGCGAATCACCGCTGGGACGAACGCAGCCTCAAGCACATGGACCACTCCAGCTACATGACCCAACAAAGTCATCAAGACTACAGAAGCATACAACGCGGCAGCTGGCTGGATTCGCTTTAATGTAGGGTCGACGCATGGCGTCGACCGTGACCTAGCAGGGCGATGCATGGCAA
>JAYRNY010000860.1:0-3587 GCA_041911975.1 bacterium
GGACATCTACCGGTACTGTGAGGTGGAGAAAGCCGAAGGCGACGCGCCGAAGGCGGACTAACACCAGGTTTCAACAAATCGAAAGGGGCCGTTCGCGGCTCCCTTTCGTGCCTGGGATGCCAATTGGGGCTCCCTCGCCAGACAAAAAAACGGAGGTGTGCTGTGGACAACATAACAGCACAGAGGCCGCTGCTCGTCCTTGATTTGGACGAGGCAATGGTGCATGCCGAGGAGAAGGCGAAGCCTCTTCCCGGCCGCTCACCCGACTTCACGACCAGCGATTACGTCGTGTACAAGCGGCCACACCTCGACGAGTTCCTCTCGCGGATGTGGAAGCTTTACGACCTCGCCGTTTGGTCTGCAGCCGGAACGCTGTATGTCAATCGAGTGGTGGAGGTGATCTTCGAAGGTCACAGGCAGCCGGTGTTCGTCTTCTCGGGCGTTCGCACGACTCGCCGCTTCGACCACGATCGTATGGAGGCGTACTACATCAAGGACCTGAAGAAGGTCCGCAAGAGAGGCTTTGACTTGCGCCGTGTGCTGATAGCTGACGATCTCGAGCGTAATGCCGAGCGCAACTTTGGCAATGCGGTGTATCTCAAAGAGTTCAATGGAGAGTTGGATGACAACGAGCTCTTGCTCCTGGCTGGTTACCTGGAGCAGCTGGCCGACAAGCCTAATTTCCGCACCATCGAAAAGCGCTATTGGCGCGCCGAGGTGCTGAAGGCGAAGGAGGCTGAGGCTCAAATCACCCCGGTCGCTCAGACCGCGGGCACCAATCCAAAATCTCCGACTCGGCGCACTGGGCGGAAACGCTCGAAACGAAACCCCTCACAAGGGAGGAAATAGCAATGTTCAACATCCTGCGGCCCCTGTCGATCGTGGCAGCGTCCACTCTTTTGCTCATCGCCGCCAGCAATTTGCTGGGGCTGGGGGCATTCGGAGTCTCATCGGTAGTCGGCACGGTCGGACTGGCAGTAGTCCTGTCCGTAGCCGCCTTCGCCGCTCTTGCCGGCGTCACGCTTGCAGTCTGCTTGCCACTGGGCATCGAAGCCCCTGGCTTCATTCTGCACACCGTCTTCGGTGTCGTCGCCGGAACCATCGCGCTCGGGCTCTTCGGAATGGCCTGGCCGAATCTCATCATGCTCGGCTTCATCGCCGCCATTCCATATGCGGCGGTGAATACCGTCCTCATCTGGATCCTGGGATTCGCCACCGGCATTACCAAGAACATCCCGGTCATGCCTGTCTTCAATCGTAAGTGATGGGGCGGGGGCTTCGGCTCGGTTCGTGTTTGTTGCGGACCTTGCTGAAGCCCCCCTCTTATTGCCTGCCAGTTTTGTGCGAAATGCGCTGTTGAAGCTTCGCAAGCCCAGGCTGCTTTTGTCTTATTTATGATTACTACCAGGAGTAGTAACGTTTCTCTAACTCGCCAAACAGGTGTGTGAATCCAGCAGTATGGGGCTTGTCAAATTTGAATGGCACTGAGACCAGAAATGGTTTGCTGGGAGTATTCATGCTTCGCTCCAACAGGGGATCTACCATTGTTCTTACCGTGGCCATCGGACCCGAAGGGATTTTCGCCGCTAAAAAGCGAGCACGCATTGCTTCGCTGGCAGCTTGGTCGATTTGCGTTGGCTGAAAGAATCCAAAATTCGTTTGAATGCCATGAATTCCGTCCTTGGTATAGACAAAGCCAGTATTTGCTCTTTCCAAAACCGTTAACGTCCTGCCTGGTATGCCGCCTTTTATAAAGCACTCCAGCTCAGCCCCAGGAGTTTTTGTAGCGGCCTGCGCCAGATACTCAATTTTGGCGCCTCTGGCTGTTTGCGGCACAAGTCGGCCACTCATTGATGCAGTTTTGATTTCGCTGAGAAGTCCCGTATCGGCGGCTGACTGTCCAAAACCTGGAACCTTGCCTCTGGTCAGAGCCAGAAGTCCCAATGTCGCCCCAAGTCCTATTGCCGCACTCGCATATGGATGTTCCACGATCATGTCTTTCACTGTTTGCGCAGCTTCCTTACCGGTGTTGCAAATGAAGCTCAGGAGTGGATGTTCGGATTCGGAAGAATGACTTTCCAGGTGGGAACCGGCAAAGCGTTCGAGTGTCATGGTGCACCTCATAGAATCGAGCCTTTGTCGCCACGATAGAAGGGAAACTTTCCAAAAGTTTTGAAATCGCATTGCGGATATTCCCATGATGCGAATTTCCCAGTTCGTAATGGCAACAACGTGGTATGTCACAGAAGGGCGCACGAGCCTGTAGAGATTCGCCGCCTGATCGTACTAACTAGATGAGCTCAGGGGCGTTCATGGACTTCGTTCTTACCCTCGCGCAAGACGGCCGCCAGCCAGTTTACAAACAAGTATCGGAAGCGCTCAAAATGGCGATTCTGGCGGGGCGCCTGAAGCCCGGAGAAAAGCTGCCCTCTACGCGCGATCTGGCCGACTCGATGAATGTCTCGCGCTTTACAGTCATTCGCAGTTACGAAGAATTATCAGCGCAGGGATATATTCAGACGACATCCGGCAGCGGCACATACGTCAACAAAGAGATTCCCGGACATCTTGATGATCTGCGCATAAAAGAACAGATGAGCGAGCCCACGCATGCGGAGATGCCGGCGGCCGCTCTTTCGATATACGGCGAAAGGGTGATGAAGTGCGAGGAAATTGAAGACGCCAATGTGGAGCTTTTTGCCGAGCTGAATTATGGCGCTCCCACAGTCGATCAATTGCCCTTGACGCGCTGGAAGGAAATGCTCTATCGGGCCACACGCTATCAGGACGGCAACATGCTTGCCTATCACAGCGATCCTTTCGGATACATGCCATTGCGGGAAGCAATCGCCAATTACTTGATCCGCTCGCGTTCAGTCAATTGCACTCCCGATCGCATTGCCATTTTTTCGGGAGCACAAGGAGCGCTCGATCTGGTGGGCAGATTGCTCATCGATAGGGGTGATTCGGTGGCCCTGGAAAACCCGGGGTTTCCCGGTGCGCGCCGCAGCATGCTCACTCACGGAGCAGAAGTCGTGCCCATCCCCGTGGACGGGCAGGGCATGATTGTGGAACACCTGCAGTCGCTCAATGAGCGCATCAAGCTAGCTTACGTGACGCCGTCGCACCACGATCCCACCGGCGTCGTTCTTTCACTTCCGCGTCGTATCGCCCTTCTTGATTGGGCCAGCCGCACCGATTCTTTCGTAATCGAGGACGATTATGACTCCGAGTATCGCTATGGCGACAAGCCCATGCCATCCTTGCAAGGGCTTGACGAGCACGATTGCACTATTTACATATCAACGTTTTGGAAAGTGTTGTATCCGGTTGTGCGCATCGGATTTGTTGTCATGCCCAGGCGTATGGTGCGTCTGATGGGGCGCGCCAAGGCGCTTATCGAGCGCGATTTCCCTTTGCTCGAGCAGAAGGCGCTTGCCGACTTCATTGACGAGGGGCACCTTGAAAGACACATAAAACGCACGCGTGTTTTTTATGCAAAACGGCGGGCGGCGCTTGTGCAGGCCGTCACCAGGCAATTCGGCAAACGCATTTTTATCTCACCTGTAACAGCCGGAATGCACTTA
>JAYRNY010000861.1:0-5828 GCA_041911975.1 bacterium
AGATATCGAAACAGCATCAATCTATGCGCTCAAATTCTTGCACAAGCTACATTCCAATGATGCGAACTGGCGGCGCTTTGATATCGAGGCAAAAACAGCCAACAAACTAGACCATCCCAACTTGATCAAGGTATATGAAACAGGTCTGCTGCCAGATGGGCAACCATTTTTCATCATGGACCTCGTGGAAGGAGAATCTCTAGCCGATATTTTGAAAACGCGCGGTCGATTGACCATCACTCAGGCGATCAAGATATTCATCCAGGTCGGCTTTGCTCTCAGCTACGCTCACGCCAATGGTGTGATCCACAGAGATATAAAACCGAGCAATATTATGCTTCAAAAGCAGAGCGACGACTCAACCATAGGCGCAGTCGTGAAGGTGGTCGACTTCGGTATTGCCAAATTGACGGGACAGGACGAATTCACGCAGCAGGCTCTCACTAAGACCGGTGAGATTTTCGGCAGCCCTCTCTATATGAGTCCAGAGCAGTGTATGGGAGTAGGCGTAGATCACAGATCCGACCTCTATTCACTTGGTTGCGTCATGTACGAAACCGTGACCGGCGCTCCGCCTCTGCTCGGCGAAAGCGCGCTGTCAACAATGATGAAGCACCAGAACGAAGAGGCCGCCTCCCTCAAGGAAGCGTCCCTTGGTATTGACTTTCCCCCTCAGATAGAGCGCATTGTCGCCGGTCTTTTAAGAAAAGATGTAAATGAGCGCTATCAATCGGCACAACTTTTCACCGCTGATCTAGTCAATTTCGATACCGGCTTGGAAAGCACTTTTCCGGCAATCAAAGGTGTGCCGGTCTCAGCAAAGGAAAGAAAGCCAATCGAGAAGAATCTCAGATTTGTTGCCGTCTATACATGCCTATTGATTATTGGAATTCTTACCGGTCTTCTGATTCCGCGCAATGACGATCGATTCAACGTAGTGAAGGACGACGTCGATCTGGGAGTGATTGGCGCAACAGCCCAAACCACTCCTGAACAGCTTAAGGCACAGCTCCCGACTACAGACAAGGTCGATTTCGAGACCAGTTGCAATACGCAACTCAGCTTGCTGGAGAGAGAACCAGGCTATTTTTCAACAATTGACGAGAAGAAAAAACTGCGCATCTTCAATTTTCCGGACTTTGAAATTGGCGACGATGGAAAATTGCGAGAGTCTCGCATCCCTTTTCGAGGGACGATGACTTTTCCAATTGCGGACAAAGTTACGTTTGAACCCAACCACCTTTTCAGAAGTCATCCAACTCTCTTCGAGAAATTTCGCGAC
The DNA here is from genome assembly GCA_041911975.1 of bacterium. Classification (GTDB taxonomy): domain Bacteria; phylum Cyanobacteriota; class Vampirovibrionia; order Obscuribacterales; family Obscuribacteraceae; genus QKMZ01. Next base: position 1,283 of record JAYRNY010000861.1, read on the forward strand.
GGTGATCTTTGGTCTCTGATAATAAAGAACAATGAAAGTGAAGCGACCTTGAAGGACGTCGAATTTGTAAGCGCAGACAAAGTGCTGCAACACATTGATCATATTAAGAGTTTGCAGGAGCTGCATTTCATATCGACCACCTTCACCCCCGAAGGTTGGCACCTGGTAAACAACCTTCCTAATTTAAATTCTCTGACTCTGTCGCATGTTCAGCTTGATATTTCGGAAATGGTCAAATTCAAAGGCTTCAAGAATTTGGTTCACTTCAAGCTAATTGTCACAGGTAAAGTGACTCCAGTCCTGGAGCAATTGCGCGGCTCGAAGAAAATCTACAATTTGTGCCTGGCTAAGTGTAATGTAGGCGACTGGGATGCTCCGATTCTAGCTACTTACAAAAATCTTGGCCATCTGGAGTTAAGAGCCACGGAAATAACTGACGCAACCATTTCTTATCTACCTGCATCTCTTGCCACTTTAGACCTTAGAGAATGCAAAATCACAAGAGCGGTAGTTCCTAAATTTGCACATCTCAAGAACTTGAGAGAATTGACAGTCTCAGACGGAATCTTCAGGAGCGAAGATCTTCTAAAAACTCGCAACATGCTGCCGAACCTGCGCAATCTTAACGTAAATCCGAGTGATATCCCCATCTAAATTGAGGACTTTCCGGAAAATCTCATGACGGAAGAATCAGATTTTCAACCCGAAAGTAGCAGAGGCGAAAACGCCGAGATTCTCGAGTTCAAACCGGGAGTCAAGATCCTGGGGCGGTACATCGTAGTCGAGCGGCTCGGCAGCGGCGGCATGGGCAGTGTGTATAGAGTTGAAAGCATTGAGTCCGGGAAGAACTTTGCCCTCAAGTTCTTGCACAAGCAGCAAACGAACGATACAACATGGAGGCGGTTTGAGAACGAAATAAGGGCTGCCAACAAATTGGATCATCCGAATTTAATCAAAGTGTATGAGTCTGGTCTTCTCCCTGATGGACAGCCGTATTTCATCATGGATCTTGTCCATGGTGAATCACTATCTCAATTGTTGAAGCGCAAAGGGCGTTTGCCTCTGGAAAAGGCATTGAAGATTTTCATCCAGGTCGGTTTTGCGCTCAGCTATGCACACTCTAATGGTGTAATTCACAGGGATATAAAACCAAGCAACATAATGATTCATTCGCCGGATGGCGACACTACCATGGGCGCTATCGTGAAGGTAGTTGATTTCGGGATCGCCAAACTGACCGGCCACGATGGGATCAACCAGCAAACACTGACGAAAACGGGTGAGATTTTCGGCAGTCCTATATATATGAGCCCGGAGCAGTGCATGGGCATGGCTGTAGATCAGCGCAGCGACCTTTATTCACTGGGCTGTGTAATCTACGAAGCACTGACTGGGGCGCCACCTCTCTCGGGAGATACAGCACTGGCGACAATGATAAAACATCAGTCCGAAGAAGCGCTTTCGCTAAAAGAAGCTTCCATGGGCATCGAATTCCCAGAAATGATCGAGAAGCTAGTGGCAAAACTTCTGGCCAAAGATCCCAGAGACAGATACCAATCAGCACATTTGCTTACCTCTAATCTGGTTGCCTTCGAATCTGCAGGCGACCGACAGGTCGACTCACAGATTCCTTCGAATTCAGCCGCACATGACAGCGAGCTACTGACTGCCGGCCAGGCAAAAAAACGTGAAGTCAGGATCGAAAAGATGCTGGCAATTGTTCTGGGAATTTTTGTATTTCTAGCCGGAATGTCAATTGGCTACGCCGTGCCCATAAACTCAAATCGCCTCAAGAGAAGCGAACCTGAAAAGCCTTTGACGGCACCGTACAGAGAAGTAGAAGAGCAAGTCAAAAAAAATCTCGAAACATCAGAAAGAAGAAGTTTGCTCAGAGAATTCAAATTGATCGCCGAGAATCCTGCCCAATTTTCTTCTTACTCAACCTCGACGGGCACCCGCACTTTCCACTTTCCACCGGTTTCAATCGGTGTAATGAGTATGACAGGCAAGAAAAACATTGCCGCCAGAGGTGTGATTTTAACCAGGCCGAACTTTGACGGCATTGTCTTTCGTCCGAACAACGACATGAGACGCTTTCCAAATTTCTTAAATCGCTTTAGAGAAGACGACATAGAATTTCTCGACCTGTACTTTGACGAAAGATATGCGGAATATGTAGACGAGCAAATTCGCTGGGTCGACACATTGATTCCCAATGTGATTAAGCTGAAGGGTCTCAAATCCATTTCGCTCGAAAACGCCAAAATCAAGCCTGAGTCGTTTGCGATGCTCGAAAACCTTCCCCATTTGAAATCCATCTGGCTGTCGCATACGAATCTCAAAAGCGACACTGTCCTCAAGTCAAAGCTTCTTCCAAGGCTGGAACTACTGGCTCTGTATGAAATGAAAAATGTCAGCCCGCTCGTCGCCAAGATCGGCAAGAGCAACAAAATACAACATTTGATTATGAAAGACTGCGGCATTGATGTCGACGATATCCGTCAATTATCATCATGCCAAACGATTAGAAAACTGGATCTTTGCACCAACAACAAGATTAATGATGAATGCATACCCTTGATGCCGGAAAACGTCGAGACTCTGATGCTTAACGACTGCCCTATAACACCCAGGAGCATAGAGATGTTCAAGCGGTTCAAAAAACTGGAAGAGCTGTCCTTGTCCTACACTAATTGGACGGCGCAAGACAGAAAGAAGTTGTTTGAGACTTATCCGAATATCAAAATCTCCAGGTGATTTTCTATTTTTTCGAATAGTTGTTTTTCACGTAATCATCAACAAGACTGATGAAGTCGCTGGCCAGAGTCGGCCCGGAAAGCGTCGTCCTGTGTTCACCATCAACATAGACGGGAGCACGAGGCTCCTCGCCGGTTCCAGGCAACGAAATGCCGATGTCGGCGTGACGCGACTCACCGGGTCCATTGACGATGCAGCCCATTACTGCAACTTTCAAATCTTTGGAGGCAGGATACAAATCCTGCCATTCTTTGCGGCGTATAGAAAGATGCTCTTCAATCTCTTGGGCGAGTTCTTGAAACACCGTGCTTGTGGTTCTGCCGCAACCCGGGCAGGCAGTCACCTGAGGCTTGAACGAGCGTATTTTCAGAGATTGCAAAATCTGCTGGCAGACATGAACTTCTTTAGCGCGATCCGCTCCCGGCTCAGGTGTAAGGCTGACGCGAATGGTATCGCCAATTCCTTCAAAGAGCAAAACCGAGAGTGCAGCACTCGATGCAACGATGCCTTTCATCGACATGCCCGCCTCTGTCAGTCCCAGATGCAGAGCGTGATCCGTGCGTGTAGACAAACGCCTGTACACCTCAATCATGTCCGGTACTTCCGAGACCTTCGCGCTCAAGACAATGCGATCTTCAGGCAGTCCGTATTCGACAGCTTTTTTCGCCGACTGCACGGCGCTTTCTACAATTGCTTCGATTAACACTTCATGAGCATCTTGAGGCTCTTTCATCGCGGCATTCTCGTCCATCATGCGCTTGAGCAAGTCCTGATCGAGCGAGCCCCAATTGACACCAATGCGAACAGGTTTGTCCCACTTGATCGCACAATCGATCATCGCTTTGAAATTTTCGTCATGCTTGTCACCGCGTCCTACATTACCTGGATTGACTCGATATTTGGCGAGCAGGCGGGCACAATCCGTGAACTCAGTAAGCAAGATATGACCGTTGTAGTGGAAGTCCCCGACAAGAGGAACATCGACACCCATTTTTTGCAGCCGAGCGACAATCACCGGCACCTGCCTGGCCGCCTCGCGAGTGTTCACTGTTATGCGCACTATTTCAGAGCCCGCCTCATACAGCTCCTTAACCTGGATGGCAGTCGCCTCAGGATCTTCTGTCGGTGTGTTGGTCATCGACTGCACGAGCACCTCGGCATTACCGCCGATGTACTGATTGCCGACTTTCACTTTGATCGATTTTCTTTTTTCTGCGCGATTCATGAGTTCGGACCTGCTAAAGTCGCAGATGCACGATATCACAACCGCCAGAATGAATCCTGAGGCGCCTTTATTCGAGTGTAAAAACCCCTTCAGATTCAGGGCTTCCAACCTTTCGTCTTGCTTTACGATGTGTTAGCCGAGCGATGGACGGTTCGACATCGACTGATATCAAGTCGGTTTCCACAGCTCCGGATGATGCTCTCGAATGCTGTAGACGCTGTTTTTCCGTAAACCCGGACCGACAATCAAATGATCCACGAGTGTCACGCCCAGAAGTTTACCGGCATTGAAAAGCTGTCCTGTTGTCTCCAGGTCTTCTCTGGAGGGAACCACCATGGAACCGGAAGGATGATTATGGCAGACGATGATTGCATAGCTGTTAGCGAGAATTGCAGCTTTGAACACTTCTCTTGGATGGACGAGAGAAGTGGAAAGCGAGCCGTGAGAGACTTCATGCAGGCCTAACACTTCATGCCTTGAATTCAAATGAATACTGACGAAATATTCTTCCGCTGCGTACCTGAGAGGATTGAGAAATGGCGCAGCATCTTCGGGAGATTGTAT